>JBQTKE010000632.1:0-11697 GCA_052386435.1 Myxococcaceae bacterium | reverse complement strand
GTCTTCCCGGTGGCCAGCTCCACCGCCTTCTTGTCGTCCTTGCCGCCCTTGAGCCCGTCGATCACTTGACGCAGGCCTTGGGTGCCGTGCTCCTTGTAAAGAAAGTCGATCGCGTAGAAGACCTCCGCGAACGCCGTGGCGGCATCTTCCGCAGAAGGGAGCAGCGCGATCGAGGGATGCATCTTGGCGAAGGGGATGAGCTTGTCCGCCTTCACGCGCGAACCCAGCAGCGCCAGCGTGGAAGGTGACATCGCCAAGCCCGCTTTACCGCGCCAGCGCGACTCCAAGTACTTCGCCATGCCTTCGTGCAACCAGATGGGCACGGTGTTGCGGCTCTTCTGCGTGACGACCAGGTGAACGTATTCGTGCGCGAGCGTGTCCTGCCAGTCGTAGCCGCGCAGCACCGCCTTGGGGCTGGTGACCATCAGCTTGTTGAACTTGCAGATGGCGATCGTCCCCGTCGTGCGGATCTGCTCGTAGGTCAGCGTGGAAACCTTGGAGAGCTCGCGCGCGTCGTTCACGACTTCGACGCGGACCTTGCCGGGCGGCGCGTACCCCAAGTCATCCAGCAGCGCTTGGCGGATCTGCTCCAGCGTCTCCAGCGCGTAGGGGACGAGCACCTCGTCTTTGCCCTTCGGATAGAAGAAGACGAAGTGCTCGCTCTCCACCTTGAGGTGGCCCTGCGTTACCTTCTGCGTGTCTTTCGCGAGCCGCAGGTACGAGCCGGGTTTGTCGGAGATGCCGGCGCCCGCGAGCATCTCCACCGCTTCCGGGTAGCGCCCCTCTTCGAATGCGATGCGGCCGCGGAAATACCGGACCGGCTCCAGATCCTCTCCAGCGCCATCCGCCAGAGCGCGCCATTCGCGCTTCGCGGTTTCGATGTCCCAGTCTTCGATCGCTTGATCAATCAGCTTGAGCCGCACCTTCGCGTCGGGCGTCTCCGGAGGAGCGGAGCGCGCGACCGAGCTCAGCAGAACAATGGCCAGCCCGAGCGCCCTCACTTGACCAGCTCCTCGTAGTAGCGCTTGACCTGATCCTTGTACTTGTCCGGCGCGCCTTGCTTCATCGCGTCCAGCAGGTCTTTGCGGAACTCCTTGGGTGCCTGGTACTGATCCGCGTCCGGGATCTCCACCTTCTCGTGCTGCGAGCTCCAGCCCTGCGAGCGAGAGCCCGCGTACATCGGCATGGGCAGTCCTCGGCCTTTTCCGCTGCCGCTCTTGCTCTGCTGCATCTGTTTCTGCAACTGCTGCAGTTGATCCATCGCCGCTTTCTGCTCGGAGTAGCCACGACCCGGATCGCGCGCGTCCATTCGCTGACTCGCCTCACCCATCCGTTCCGCGACCTCATCCATCTGCTGGCTGGCCTCTTCACCGAAGAGCGGCGCCATCTGCGCCATCTCATCCATCTTCTGTTGCAGTTCGTGCGCGCGCTGCTCCAGCCGCCGTTGCTCGGCGCCCATCTGTTTCATCCGCGCGCGATCCTGCTCGCTCAAGTTGGAGCCGGGCTGTGGGAAGAGCTGTTGCAGCTTGCGGTTCACGTCCGCGACTTTTTCCGCATCTCGGTTCAGCTTCTCCGCCAGCTGCTTCGACTGTTGCCGAATGTCCGGCGGGTTCTGGAAAACTTCGTCGAGCTGCTTCTGCTGCTGCCCAAAACCGGAGAGCTCCGCCGACGCCCGCTCCGCCCGCTCCGCGGACTCCGCCGCGAGATCGAAGTCGTCGACCTTGAGCGCGTTCCTCAAGTTGGCGAGCTCTGATTCCAGCTCCTCCAGCGGCTTGTCCGCGCGTGAGTTGAGCTGATCCGGCTGGAGGTTCGCGTAGTCGCGGCTGACGTCTTCCACGGCCTTGAGCAACTGATCCTTGAGCTGCTGTCCGCGTTGCTGGAGGCGATCCTTGAGCTGGCTCTTGTAGCGGTCGCGGATCTCCTTGCTCTGGCTGGCCAGCTGCTCCTGCCGAGCCGTGGTGTCCTTGAGCTTTTCCATGAAGTCCTGAAATTTCTCCGCCAGCTCTGGGTACTGCTCTTGACCCATGTCGTCTTCGGCGCTGTCGAAGTTCTTGAGCATCTCCTCCATCTGCTGCGCCATCTGTTGCAGCTTGGTGAGCGCTTCGTCCGTCTTGCCTTCGCGCATCAGCCGCTCAATGTCGTCGAGCGAGGAGCTCATGTCCTGCTCCTGCATCATCTCTTTGAGCGCCTCCGCGTTGAGGTGCTCGTCGCGAATGCCCTTGGCCAGCTCGCCCATCCGCTGCATCAGCTCGTTGATGCGATCTTTGAGCGCGCTGATCTCCGAGAGGATGCTCTCTTGCAGTTTGGGGTCCTGCGTCTTGCGGTACTCCTCGACCAGTGAGGTCAGCTCACGGCGCTGTTCGGCGAGTTGTTTGCCCAGATCTTTCAGGTCCTGGAGCTTCTGACGGTCGAGCAGGGACTCGAGGTAGAGCACGTTCTTCTCGTTGTCGCGCACCTCGTCTTCGACGACGCGGGTGAGCCGCTTGCCGAACTCCATGTCCACGCCGCGGTCGCGCATGTAGCGCAGATAGAGACGGCGGAACTCGCTGGTGGCGCGGACCTTCGACTGCATCGACTCCGAGATGTTGGCCAGGGCCATCCACAGCTCTTGCGGACTGTCCTTGTCACGGGCGATCTCGCGCGCCGCGGCGCCCAAGTCAGAGACCAGCTCTTGTCCGGCGCGATCCACCGGTTGAGCAGCGGAGATCTTGTCGAGCTCCTTCTCTTCCGCGCGATCTGGCCCCTCGAGGCGATCTCCCAGATGCCCGACCATCCGCTCCCACAGCGCTTCTGCGCGGGCCACCGCTTCGCGCCGATGCTCGGAAGCGCTGTAGACCTTGAGCACTTGGGTGGCCGAAACGCCGGACTTTTTGCCCTGAACTTCGTCGTTGTCCTTCGCCTGCAAGAAGTAGGAGACGCGTTCGCCGGGGCGCAGCTTGAAGGGCGCGAGGTCCCAGCTGTACTGGCCTTTGTAACGGCGCTCATCGCCCAGCTTGAGCGGGACCGTTTGGAGCTCCGGCTGGCGCGAGGTCTTGAATGACAGCTCCAGCGAGGTGAGACCGTAGTCGTCCGACGCGGAGAATTTGAGGATGACGCGCTGATTGGGATCAACTTCGAGCTCGTCCGCCGGCGCTGTGAGGATGACCTTCGGAAGCTCGTCCGCTTGAACCGTGATGGGGATGTCTTGGCCCCGCGCCACCTCGCGGCCGCGCGCGTTGAGGAAACGGAAGGAGTAGGTGCCGGGTTGATCCACGACGAGCTGACCTTCCA
The DNA here is from genome assembly GCA_052386435.1 of Myxococcaceae bacterium. GTDB lineage: Bacteria > Myxococcota > Myxococcia > Myxococcales > Myxococcaceae > JBQTKE01. The sequence goes on along the minus strand of JBQTKE010000632.1, from coordinate 8,427 downwards.
GCTCGCGCGCGTTGCGGACTTGAAGCGGCAGGCTCTTGCCGTTCACCGTGAGCTCCGCGCGTTCGACCTCTCGATCCGAACGGCTCTTCAACGAGATGACGGTTCCCGCGGGCGCGGCGATCTCTCCACTCGTTCCCGCGACGACGCGCGGCGCGAGACCTGTGTACGCGGGATAGCGGTACGTCAGCTCCACATCGCCGGTGATCGGCTCGCGGTGGGCGAGCTCGCCAGTGACAGCGACTGATTTCAAAGCGGCGCGCGCGCCGGTCATCCAACGCGAGCCTTGGAACAGTGAGATCAGCCCGACGATGAGCAGCGCCGCGACCAACCCCATTCCGGCGCGTTGGGTCCAGCGTGCGTCCACCACGTCGGTCGGCTGAATCGATGAGGCGCGCTCGTCGGTGCGCTTAAGAAATTCGCGCGCCAAGTCCGACGAGAAGCTCGCGGGCTCCGTCTCCAGCGCGTGCTCCAGCTCCACCGCGCTGAGCATCGAGTCGTCTAAGCCGCGTACACGCCGACCTACGAGCCGCGCGGTGCGTCGGTCATCGCCCACCCAACGCACGGAGAGCACCACACAAAAGACGCAGAGCACGGCGGCCGCGGCGACGGGGGCGAAGAGGAAGAGCACCTTACCCAGCCCTGGCGACACTGAGCCGGCGAGGCCGCCCAACAGCAGCATCAGCGCCAACGTGGCGAGGGCCCAGAGCGCGCCTTGCGTCCAGAGCTGGCGGCGCTGGTGACGACGGACCGCGTTGAGGAGGCTTCGGAACCCGCTGGTTGAGGTCGGTGCGCTCACCGGCTCCGAGGTGGGAGCAGGAGGAGGTGGGGGCACGACGTCACGACCGCTGAAGCGAGGCGTCTGGGGGTGCACGAAGGATCCGGCTGCGTTAACCCGGGGTCAGAGGGGGTATTCCTCTCCATACTAAGAGGCTCGGGGCTTCGACGGTATCCCTTCGCGCAGGGCGAGCAGGGGTCCGCCACCGGCCTCTCCGATTCCGGACGCTTGGCGCGAGCCGTAGTCGTTGGAACACCCTTGCGTTCGGTGTAAGTCGACGGCCCTTGGGAGCGGATGGACATGACTGAGAAGGCCCGGCGCAGCAACTTCCTGACCGACATCATCGACGCGGATCTCAAAGCGGGGAAGAACGAGGGCCAGGTCGTCACCCGCTTTCCGCCCGAGCCCAACGGCTTTCTTCACATCGGTCACGCCAAGTCGATCCTGCTCAATTTCGGGTTGGCGAGGCAGTACGGGGGCAAAGCGCACCTGCGCTTCGACGACACCAACCCCACCACCGAAGACACCCAGTATGTGGAGTCAATCCAGGCGGACGCGCGTTGGCTGGGCGCGGGCTGGGGCAAAAACCTCTTCTACGCGTCAGACTACTTCGAGCGGATGCACGGGTGCGCGGTTCGCCTGATTGAAGCGGGCAAAGCGTACGTGGACAGCCAGAGCGTGGAGGCGCTGCGTGAACAGCGAGGCAGCTTCGACAAGCCCGGGAGCAACAGCCCGTTTCGCAATCGCAGCGTGCAGGAGAACTTGGAGCTGTTCCGGAAGATGCGCGCGGGAGAGCTGGACGACGGCAGTTGCGTCTTGCGCGCGAAGATCGACATGGCGCATCCCAACGTGCTGATGCGCGATCCACTGCTCTACCGGATTCGTCACGCGCACCACCACCGCACCGGCGACAAGTGGCCCATCTACCCGATGTACGACTACGCGCATCCGCTGGAGGACGCGTTCGAGGGGATTACGCATTCGATCTGCACTCTGGAGTTCGAGAGCAATCGCGAGCTTTACGACTGGGTGCTCGACAATTTGGGGCCGTGGAAGGTGCGGCCGCGGCAGTACGAGTTCGCGCGGCTGGCGCTGGGTTACACCGTGATGTCGAAGCGGAAGCTGCTCCAACTGGTGAACGAGAAGCGCGTCTCCGGTTGGGATGATCCGCGGATGCCGACCATCGCCGGGATGCGCCGCCGCGGCGTGACCCCGGACGCGCTGCGGGACTTCGCGGAGCTGATCGGCGTGGCCAAGAACAACAGCACGGTTGACATCGGCAAGCTGGAGTTCGCCATCCGGAATGATCTGGAAGGGCGAACGCCGCGCGCGTTGGCCGTGCTGCATCCGCTGAAGGTGACGTTGACCAACTACCCCGCCGGCAAGAGCGAAGAGCTGGACGTCGCGTGGTGGCCAGGAGAGCCCGAACGGGGAGGGAGCCGCAAGGTTCCCTTCAGCGGCTCGCTGCTGATTGAGAGGGACGATTTCTCCGCGAGCCCGCCCGCGGATTGGAAGCGGCTCGCACCCGGGAAAGAAGTGCGGCTGATCGGCGCGTACATCATTCGCTGCGATGAGGTGATCAGGAACGCCGCGGGCGATGTGGTGGAGCTGCGCTGCAGTTACGACGCGGAGTCCAAGAGTGGAGAGAGCACCAAGAAGGTGAACGGGACTTTGCACTGGGTGGACGCGGTCAAGTCATTGAAAGCGCCGGTCCGTCTCTACGACCGCCTCTTCACCGTGGAGCAGCCTGACGCGGCGGAAGGCGATTTCCTGCAGCACCTCAATCCCGCGTCACTGGTGCCGGCACCGGAAGCGCGAGTCGAGCCTGCGTTGTCGGGGGCGAAGGCCGAGGATCGCTATCAGTTCCTGCGCACGGGATACTTCTTCGTTGATCCCGTGGAGTCCAGGTCCGGCGTCCCAGTGTTCAACCGGATCATCTCGCTCAAAGACACGTGGGGAAAACCCGCCGCCCAGAACAAAGGGAACCGCGCGGAGAAGAAGCCAGCCAAGGTTGCGTCGAGCACGCCGAGGAAGGGAAGGGCGGAGGCCAGGGCCGAGCAGCGCGCCACAAACCCCGAGCTCGCCAAGCGCTTCAAGGCGTACCAGGACACGCACAGGCTGGAAGAGGGTGACGCGGATCTCCTCACTGCGGAGTTGTCCGTCTCGGACTACTTCGACGCCGCCGTCGCAGGAGGAGCAGCGCCGGCCTCCGCGGCGAAGTGGCTGCTCAACGATCTCAGCGGTCTCGCGGATGACCTGGTCGCGTTGCCGCTGAAAGGCGCCGACTTCGGCCGCTTCGTGAAGCTGGTTGATTCCGGCCGAGTCACGTCTTCAGCAGGCAAAACCCTTCTCGCCTATCTGGTGAAAGAGGGTGGAGACGCGGAAGCCGCGGTGAAGCAGTTGGGTCTGGAGAAGGTGAACGACACCGGGGTGATCGACGCCGCGGTGGCCAAAGTGCTCACCGCCCAGAGCGCCGAAGTCACCCGCTACCGAGCCGGAGAAAAGAAGCTCTTCGGAGTTCTCCTAGGCGCCGTGATGCGAGAAACGGGAGGAGCCGCCGACGCCGCTTCCGTACGCAAAGCGCTGACCGACAAACTGGGCTGACAATCAGAAGCCGCCCTGGCGTTGGGCGTACCGGCTTAAGGGGCGTGCAGGTTGTCTGCACGTCCAAATCCGTGAGTGACACCGGCAACCCCATTTCGCGGCAGAAGGGCCCCGCTCAGTTTCGGCCCTTCGTCAGAATCCGAGCCATGCGATTCCGGATAAAGCGCTGACGCCGCAGAACCGCCGGGGGTGGCTCCGCCGCCTCCGCCGCCGTTGAGGAGTCGTTGAGGCATACGGGCGAAGCGTCAGTGACTTCCGCCGTGCGAGTGATGCCATCAGGTCCTTTGAGTGACCACACCGGCTTGTCGGTGCCTCGGAAAGAAACGACGGGACGGCTTTTCACATTGAAGGGATAAAACTCTTCAACGCTTTCCAGAACGCTGTCGATATGAGCGAAGTGGTTGTCGACGCCCTCGTCAATCCAAACGCTCTCAAGATTCTTGTTGTGATAGCCGAAGACCGCTTGCTTGGAACCAGTGGGGCCTTCTCCGACGCAGATTAGCGAGGGCACGATCGGCTGGGCGGGATCGCAGTAGCCCACCATGTTTTCTGGGGAGTACACGCAAGCATCTCCGCTGGCGCAGGACACATCGCACGCCCCGCAAGTCGATTGCGTGATCAAGGGTTTCTCACAACCGTTCGCTTCCTGCTGATCGCAATCTCCGTATCCGACCGCGCACGTGGCCGGATTGTTTTCTGCGACCATCGACGGGCAGGCGCCCACGAGGCAGGTGCCCACCCAATATTCGAAGTTGGAAATGCGGGTGTAAACCCCTGGCAAACCCGGTAACGCGCAGCCTGCTCCCCAACTCACAATGCCCGTCAGCTTCGGATTCTGTGACCCGGCTTTGAGCAGAAGCGGCCCACCGCTGTCGCCGAAGCAACTGTCCATCAGACCTTCAGGCTTACCGGCACAGATCATGTTGTCGGTAATCCCTCCGTATTCCGAATAGGCCGTTTGGCACTCTGACGTGGCCACCAAGGGGACGTCGATCTTCATCAGCACGTTGGATTCTTCCGATGCTTCTGTCGCGCCGTAGCCGATGACGCGTGCGTTTTTCTGGGAACGAATCCAGCCGTCGACCTGGGCGTTGTTGGGAAGGGTAGGAAAGCGACTGAGCGTCACCGGTTCCTTGAGCTCCCAGACGGCGATGTCGAAATCCAAAACGTCAGGATCGTAGTTGGGGTGGACGTAGATGTTGCTCACTTCAAGGAGATCCGCTTCCGTGACCTGGTCAATACGCTGTGGACGCAGCACGACGCGCACCGACTCTGGTCGGGCTGGCTCAAGCCGCTCTTGGTTGCCTTGCTCGAGAGGGAACACTTCGACCGAACAGTGTGCGGCCGTCACCACATGCTTCGCGTCAACGAACGTTGCGCCACATCCTTGAAAGAAGCCCGTCCCCGGCGCCTGGAGATCAAAGAAGTAGACAGCTGCCATCCACGGATACTCCGACGCCTTCGCCGGTTGGCCTCCGATGATCGGGCTCTCCAACAAACCCTCTGGATCGTCGACTAACTCGGTGCGGCCGCAGGCCACCAGCGTCACTGCCGCTCCCAGCAACAGCAGCTTTACTCCAGCTTTCACGGTGTTTCTCCGTTGAGACAGGCGTCAGATGGCGGCGACAGATGACACGCTGTTTCGCGAGGGGGGTAGCGTCAATTCGCGCGGGTGCAACCGGGTCGTTTCACCCGCGCGGTGGACCAATCCTGCTGGAGCGCACCGTTCCGGCTTCTGACGTTTGCAGCTCAAACACCAACCCCCTAGGCCGCGAATAAGTGGAGCCCGCCAATGCTGGCCTCCAACATGTGCTCGCCCGCGGGAACGTTCAGCTCACCGTATTGATCGTGGCCGATGTCGCCGACCACGCGACCATCGAGGTGCAGCGTGACCTGGTCGTTCCCGCCTTGGAAGAAGTGGTTGCGGTACACGACCAACGTGCCGCGGCGAGGCTGCGGGGGCGGACTCAACGGAAGGCCGCGACTCATTGACCGCCAGGGGAGGCGGGACGGGCCAGTGCGGCGCCCTGGGTGAGGCTGTCTGCGCGCGCCAAGGCGGTCCGTGGCTCAGTGCTTCCCGTACTCCAACGCTACACCTTTGCGCTGGGCGTAGAGGTACGCCTCCATCGCGCGCAGCTTCTCATCTCCATCGGGCAACGGCCTTCCACGCACCGGGTTCTCAATGCACCAGTTGATCATGTCGCGCAGCAGCGCGACCCGGCCCAGCTGCACTTGGTACTTGGGATAGGTCTCGGGATGGGTGTTCGCACCATCGGGGTGGCACATGTCACAGGAGACGGCGATCGTTCCTCCCAGCTCCTTCGCGTCGTGGAAAACCTCGCGGCCGCGGCTCACGAACTCTTGAGCGGACGCCTTCCAGATCGCTTCATCGCGCGCGCTGAACGCGCCATACGTATGACCCGACTGAACGTTCGCCTGAATCTTCTGCGGAATCTGCTTCGCGCCTGTTGAAGCGGTGTCTCCCGCGGTTGACGTCGCGCCACCCGCGGCCGGAGCAGGAGTCGATGCTCCCGCGCCTGCTTTGGCCGGCGTGTTCGCAGCGATCTTCTGAGACGACGCCTTCGCCGCGACGTTGGCAGGCGGCGCCACGTCATCCCAGTTCGCGCGCGGATTCTTCTCCCGCCACTGAGTCATCAGCTGATTCGCGACATCCCGCGCCTGCTCCTTTGAGAGCGAGTCACCCGTCTTGACGCCTTTGACTTCCACATTCGTCTCGCCGTCGCACAGACCCACGACGAGGTTTCCATCCTTCGATACAGGCACATTGTGCGTCTGAGCGAACGTCACCGAGGACGCGGTCAGGGCCACAGTGAGCAGCAGGGTTTGAGTCTTCATGGGTGAATAGTTCCTCACTCAGTAGGTCGGGAGCTTAGGGGCAGGGGGAACATCGCGGTTGCCTGAGGCCACGTAGCTGGCCCTCACCGCGACGGGATTGCGGTCCCAGAGGTTGTAGAGCTTGTCGACCAACCCCGACTCCAGGACGGTCATCCGTCCGTTACCACACCCGTCGAACGCGCTGAACGGATCCGCTCGGTTCATCTGCACCGTGAGCTTCGGTAACCCTTGCGGCGCGTAGGGCCATGGCCACGCGGTGGAGAGCATCCCGTGGAAGTGGATGTTGTCGATCCGGTGGGTGAGCAGCTGGTGCGTGTGTCCGTGAATCACCGTTACGTTCTGGAACGGCTTGAGCAGCGCCTGAACTGGCTCCGCGTCGTCCGTCCAGAAGTTCCAGTCGCGGTAGTACTTGTAAAGCGGCGAGTGGGAGAACACGACGAGCGGCGTCTTCTTATCGACCTTGGCGAGATCATTCTTCAGCCACTCGCGCCCTTCCGCGCCGACCTCGAAGCGCGACTGCAGCCCGTTGTCCAATCCGGCCACCGTCTGCATGCGTTGCTCCGGCGTCATCCCGCGCGCCGTCCAGAAGTCCTTCTCGTTCACGCTCATCAAGGTGACGAAGTGCACGCCCTTGTGATCGAACGAGTACTGCGGCGCCCCGAACAACCCCTTCCAGTGCTCCCCCATGTCGAGGAACCAGTCGTGCTCGCCGACCATCATCTTGATCGGCGCCTTCACTGACTTGAGGATCTGCGCTCCCAGGTCGAGCTCGCCCGGTTTACCCAGCTGGGCGAGGTCACCGCCGAACAGAACAAAGTCTGGCTGCGGATTGAGAGCGTTGACGTCATCCACCGCGCGCAGGATCGATCGCACGAAACGATCGTTGAGCTTTTCCTCGTACAGATGCGTGTCCGAGATGTACGCGAACGAGAACTTCTCCTTGGGCGCCTGCGCGTTCGCCATCTCCACCAACTGGAAACTCTGCGGCGTCAACAGTCCCTTGCCAGCAGCGATGCCCGCGGAGATGCCGGCCAGCTTGAAGAAGGAACGGCGCGACAGCCGGGAGAGCCCTTCGAAGAAGCCGTCGCGTTCCTCATGGTGCTTGGTCTGGATGCTCTTGAACTTGGCCATGGCGCGTGCCCCCTAGCGGTAGCTGCCGAAATGGCCGAGCTCGGCCGGGTTCTTGAGATCCGGATTGGGCGCGAGATCTCCCACGTGCCCTTTCTTGCCCATCGCGGTCGCGACATCGCGCTCCGGCCGCTTGCTCTTGCCCGCGGTCTGTCGCGTCCGCTCCTTCTTCTGCAGCGCCGCGTAGCGGTCATCCGTGAGCGAGAAGAGGAACGCGACCAGGTCGTCGATCTCCGTCTCACTCAAGCCCAGCCGCTGCATCCCACCGTCGAGGAACGGGTTGGCGATCCCGCCTTTGTTGTAGTGGTCCATCGAATCCCAGAGCGTGGCCATGGAGCCGTCGTGCATGTACGGCGCAGTGATGCCGATGTTGCGTAGCGTGGGCGTCTTGAACGCGCCAATGTCGCTCTCGTTCTTGGTGACCAGGAAGCGGCCCAGCTCGGAGAACTTCGTCTGGAGCGCCAGCTCGTCGATCTGCTTCTGATCTCCGGTGCGCACCGTCTGCAGCCCTTCGCGCGCCAGCTGCGGGAAGTCCGTCTTGTGCGCGGCGATGCCAATGTTGTGGAATTTCTGGTCGGAGAAAAGGGGCGAGACCGCGTTGCCTGCGTGGCACTCCGAACAGCGCCCCTTGCCATTGAAGAGCGCCCACCCGCGCTTGGCGGATGCATCGAGCGCCTTCGCGTCGCCCGCGATGAAGCGATCGAACGGTGCGTTGCCGGAGAATTGCACGCGCTCGAAGGCGGCGAGCGCCGAGCCCACGTCTCCAAGCTGAATCGGGCGGCCGTAGATCTTCTGGAACGCGTTCACGTACTCCGGAATGGCTTGGAGCTTCGCCACCACCGCGGCGTCGTCCTTCATTCCCATCTCAATCGGGTTGGTGATGGGCAGCACCGCCTGCTCTTCCAGCGTCGCCGCGCGGCCGTCCCAGAACTGGGTCGCGTTGAACGAAGCCGCTTCGCGGCAGTAGGGGCTGGAGGGCAGCCGAAGCTCTGAGGAGGTTCGGACCTACTCCGTTGGGGAGCCTTTCCCGTAGACCTTGTGGAACCGAGACGCCGGTAGGCCCC
>JBQTKE010000631.1:0-2226 GCA_052386435.1 Myxococcaceae bacterium | reverse complement strand
GTCTCCACCTGCTCGCGGATCCCTTCCATCGCCCGGACGCTCTGCTGGACGGCGTCAATCCCCGCGGTCGAGCTCACTTCGCTGACGCGCGCCAGCTCCGTCACGCTCTCCGCCTTGGAGCGGGCCTGGAGAAAGATCTCCCGAAGCTGCGTCACCGTCGCGCCTGTCTCGGTCACGCTCACCGCCTGTCGGTTGGACCGGTCCACCTGCGCGTCCGCGCTCTTGAGCACCTCAGCCGAGGAAGCGGCCAATGCCGTGGAGGCCTCTTTCAGCTGGGCGATGACCTGCGTGGTGTGCTCGCGCAGTCCGTGCAGCGCGAGCGCAAGGCGGGAGAGCTCGTCGTTGCCCTCGACCGCGATCGCGCCGGAGAGCTGGCCATTGGCCATCGCCTCCGCCGCGGCGGTCATCCGCCGCACCCGCTGGGAGAGGTGGAACATGAACGCCAAGAACGCGCCGACCAGCAGCAAGCTGGGGATGAGCAGAACGGCCGACAAACTGTCCCCGACCTTGGTGGCTCGCACCCCGACCGCCAGGTAAGTGGCCGCACGGATCTCCCCTGCCCCGGGCGCCGCAGCCCCAGGGGTGATTCGGCGGAGGACGCGGCGAATGCGGGCGTCGGAGCGGGGCGCGCTCAGGTCCCCCAACTTGTGGCGAGTGAGCTCTTCGAGGAGGGCTTCCGTCGGCAGCGCCTTCTGGGCCACGAGGAGAGGCCTGCGCTGCGAGTCGAGGGCCGCGAGGTAGAGCAGGTCGTCCTGGCTCGCCAGGGTGCGGTCCAGGAGCGCCTGGACCTCGGGCTCGCCGCTGGGCTGGGCCAGACCGCCGAGCACCGGATTCATCGCGAGCAGCTCCAGCACCGCGGCGCCGCGGCGGTCCACCTCCTCATGGAAGGTCTGAGTGAGCCGCGACTGGTAGAAGATCCAAATCGGCACCGAGGCGGTGCCCATCACAAGGAGGATCAGTCCGCACGTCTTGACGCGAAGGGAGACAAAAGAAGCCCGGAGTTTCACGCGCCGATCCTATGCCCACCCGGCTGCACCCAAAAAGGCGCCGCGCGGAGCCGAAGGGCTACACCCTCGCCCCATCGACGTACAGGCACTGCGCACGAATTGCGCCATCCTCGTGCGCTCCGTACACTGCGCGGCTGCCTCACCACGAGGGTATTCATCTTTTGAAAACAGGTGTTCATGAAGGTGTTGATCGTCGAGGACGCTCGAACTCTCGCCTCCCTGCTGCAGGTGTACCTGCAGGGCTGGGATTTGACCTTTGAACAGGCCCCGAACGGAAAGCAGGGACTCGAGAGCGCCCGGCGCTCCATTCCCAACCTCATCATCTCCGACGTGCGCATGCCGGAGATGGATGGCTACCAGTTCTGCACGCAGGTCCGCGCGGATCCACGGCTGCGCTCCGTCCCCGTCATCCTCTACTCCTCGATGACCGACGACGACACCCGCCGAAAGGCGCTCGGCGCTGGCGCCTCCGCCTTTCTGGTCAAGCCCGTCGGCATGGATGCGATCCGCAGCGCGGTGGCACAGTTGCTGGGATTCAAGACGTAAAAGGCCAGTCACCCTACCTCTGGGGAAAGAGGCTCCCACAGCGTCACGGGTCAGCGGCCGTGCGACATCGCCTCTTGCGCGCTCCTCGTCAATTCGGAACGATCCACCGATGGCTCCGCGAGAGAAACGAAGGTTGGTCGTCGTTCGTCACCGTGGCGAGGGCGAACCGGGTGACGCAGGCTCCCTGTGCCAGAAAATCCGCGCGGCGGTGAGCGCCACGGCTGCGCGGATCGTCCTGCTCCACGACGGCACGAGCATGAGCATCGCGTCACTGGGGTACGCGAAGGCCTTTCAAGACCTGGATTCGGAGCTGGGTCCTCGGCTTGACCAAGTTGTCTGCGTGGCCCCAGCGCCGCTCCCCAGAATGTTGGCGCAGACCATCAAGCTCGCGTCATCACGAGACTGGCGCATCTTCAAGTCCGCCCTTGAAGCGATCGCCTTTCTGCGCGAGGGCGAGTTCGACATCACCGTCGAGAAGCTTCAGAGCATTGAGGACGTCCGCCTGCTCTGAAATGCCTGCAAGCCACCGCGTGCCGCTGCCGCTTGCCGAACAGATCTTCTAACGCGGAAAGTCCCCTCTCCTTGGGCATTGAGCAAGGGGGCGCAGCCCTGCGTTAACCGCGGCCCTATGCGCGGGAAGGAGAGCGCTCCTGCGCGTCCAGCACCGCGACCA
>JBQTKE010000630.1:0-8747 GCA_052386435.1 Myxococcaceae bacterium | reverse complement strand
AGAAAAGCTGATCGAGGCGGAGCGAGATCTCGACGCGAAGGCGGTAGCCGTGACCGAGGACCCGAAGCGGCTACGAATGCTCTTGTCCGGGTACATCTGCGCGAACCGTTCCGAGATCTCCGGGGCGAAGGAGGCCATCGCAGATGAGCGTAAGAAGGGCCGAATCGCCGGGGTCGTCAACATGGTCACGCTGAACGAGGCCGGCGAGGCGATCCTCGCTTCCGAAAAGAAGATCGCCTGGGCCAGCCAGCAGCTCAAGGCGGCGAAGCTCTCTGCCGGCTCTTGCAGAGACGAGACTGTGTTGGGCATCGCGTACTGCATTACCGAGGAGTGCGAGCCCGAGGAACTGCGTACGGTAATCCGTCGCGCGATCCGCTACCTCCGCGACGAGTGACGCCCTCCGAAGAGGCGATCGCATAGAGCCGCTCGGAGGAAACCGGGAGGTTCGCTGATCCGCGTCGCCTCGGACGGGCTGCACCTGGCCGGTCGTTCTGAACGCTCCGCCAGCGAGCGAGGAACGCTACTTCCAATGGGAGAGCACCCGTGCGGCGACGTCACGGACGACCTCAATGTCTCCGGCACTTCGAGTCCGCACCAAGGAGACCAACTGGTCGATGAGGCGATCCTTCGAGGTCGATTGGTCGCGGAACCGGAAAAGATCGTGAAGCTCCACGCCAAGAGCCGCCGCGACGGACTCCAGCCGCGCGAGGGACGGGATCGCTGCGCCACGCTCGAGACGACTGATGGTCTCGGTCGCTACACCTACCTTCTCGGCTAATTCGGCCTGGGTAAGCTTGGCCAGCTTCCGGTGGTCCGCGATTCGTCGGCCGAGCTTTCGCTCCACAACTCCCATCAATTTACCTCCACTCCCACTTGCATCGTGGAGGTTCCCGTCACCTACCTACAGGATTTGATTCGCCTGCTCTGGTAGACGTAAATCGCCTAGTGCAATTACCCTCCTTGGAAGGAGCCCCCGCTCCCTCCGAAACCCAGAGGAGGACTGCGATGTCAGCCCGCATCATCTGTGCCTTGGTCGTCGTCGCCGCTACAACCGGATGCACGGCCGCGATTCGGCAGATCACCGGACTGCAACTCGCGCACGATGAGGCCCCCGAAACCGACCAACCTTCCGCCGAGCAGCCTCAAGCGTCAGGTCGCGAGACTTCTCATCATGCTGGGCCGGTGACCTCAGCGGAAAGGACGAATCCCGAGGAGCAGTCGCACCAGGAAGCGCGACGACTCGTCAAGCGAGCATCCGACAATGCAACGAACTGCTTCGGCTCGGAGAGCGAGAACGCGGTGAGGGACCTCCGCCGTGCCATGGAGCTATGGTCCGAGGTTCCTCGAGCGCGGTTGTTCCTCGCCATCCATGCATTCAACTGCTCCTCCGGCGGCGTTCGGGAGATCTGCACGCCACCAGATCCGAATGCGAAGCGACTCACCGAGCCGCTGCCACTCCTCGAAGAAGAAGTCCGTCTTCACCCGGACGACGAGGACGCCACCCGAGCACTGAGCGACCTCAAGGCCGAGATCGATCGCGCCAAGCGGCTCTCTACCACCTACGATGAGTTCACCAAGCGGGCCGAACGGATCGCCGCGAAGAGGGGCATGTTCGAGGAGCTACCTCCGGCCGCTGTGATCGTTCGGAATCTCGCGAAAGCCAAGGACGGCTACATGCTCTTCTGCCGCTCCGAAGTCGGCGCCGACGTGGAGAACTACGACTGGTCCGAGAAGGAGACGCGGTTCGAGCTGTGGAGCGATCGCGGCCGCTACCTCGTCGTTGGTCCCCCGCACCCTGCCGGGTTCAGTGGTCCCCTCAAGCTCAGCGGGCTCCATGTGTTCGGGAAGGTCGAGGGCGTCTTCCGCGGGCTCAGCGAGGCCGGGGTGCCGCTCGTCATTCCGCGAATCCGGGCGTTGATGCTCTACTACGAAGAGGAGGGCGTCCTCTCCAAATAGGTCGGCGAGGATGAGACACCTCTAACCGATAGCGCAACCGCCGGGTGCTCCCACGGGCGATGTTTCAGGTTCAGCAGTCTCCCGGCCCGGCTCGACCGAAGGGACTCGCTCGTCCCCCCCACGAGGCTCCATCCGAACTGTGGATCGGCCCTCCCGAAGATGGGGGGAAGGTCTGTGTTTGGTGGCCTTCTCCGGTGAGATCCCGCGAACTCCGATGTCGTTTCCCATTCGCGTCGCTACCTGTCGAATCGCCATAGTGAATGGCGTTTGTGGCCACTCGCGGGGTGTACCGGTGCTGCGATTGGGACCCGGCAGGCACAGCCCCAGCACCAGCTATTCGGGCGGTGGAGTGGTCGCCTTGCGCCTTTCGAGGAACATGATCGTCCGCGGCACTACCGCGCGCTCGCGAAGCTCATCCTTGAAGTTCTCATCCACGATCGTCAGCGCCACACGCAGGATGTGACTCCGATTCACCGGCGGACGCCGATCGCGTGGCCTGACCTTCTTGTTGTGCGCACGAGTCTGGGCGTTGAGCTTCTCGACCAGCTCATCCATCCAGTTCAACTGCGCCTGGGGCAGCATGACGTTCACCCGCACCAACCGGGCGAGCGACTTGTCCTGCAGTGAGTCAAGGAAGCCTCGCATGCCGAACCTCCTACACACGATTGGTCCACATCATTCGTACACACGAATCATACACACCGCCGATGCGCTGTCGATTTTATACACACCTTTGCCGGATTCGCCTGAGTGCAGTGTGCCGACCAAAAAGAGAGTGGATGGCGGCAATGGGAGCCATGAGGGCATCCGGGACCGTGACGAGGCAGGGCATGGAAGAGAGCAAGCAATCGAGCTCACCGGGGGTGAGCAGCGACTCACCCAGCTTCAAGGGTGAACTGAGGGTGATCACGGTCAGCAGCATTAGCGTCCGCGCGGAGCGAAGACTTCGGACAGAATGCGACGAGGCGCACATCCAAGATCTGGCAGCGAGCCTGCGCACCGACGGACAACTCCAGCCCATTCAAGTGAGGCCGGTGGCCGAGGGTCGGTATGAACTCATCTCCGGCGAGCATCGGTGGATGGCAGCGATCGAGGCAGGTATCGAAACGATTGCTGCACTGGTGCTGGACGCCGACGATACGAACGCCGAGGAAGTCCAGCTCGTGGAGGCTCTCAAGCAGCGCAGTCTGACGCCGACGGAGCGAGAGCGAGCACTGGCTCGATACGCGAAGGTCTACGAACGGCGCTTCGGTTCCCTGAAGGGGAAGCCTGGACGACCGCCGAAAAATAGTGCGCCGCGCACCAATTTCGTCGCGTCCGCCGCAGCGAAGTTCGGCATCAGCAAGACCGCGCTCAAGCGCGCTCTCTCCCGGAAGGACAATCTCATCCCTGCTGCGGTCAGAGCGTTGGCGACCAAGGCGATCACCGAGGACCAAGCGAACGAGCTTGTGACGCTCACGTTCGAGCAACAGGAGCGAGCGCTGCCGGAGATGACCGGGAAGAGTCGAGCGGAGACTCGCCTGATCGCGAAGCGGATCCGCTCCGAGAAGGCCGCGAAGGCGGATTGGGACACCGCGGTTGCAGCAACGCCAGACGAGGGTTCCGCCGCCGATGAATCGGGCTCTCGCTGTCGGCAAGCTCTCGAGGCTGCCGCGGTCTTGAAGACCTCGCTCGAAACGCTGGACTCGCAGCTGGCCGCGGGAACGCTCCCGCCAGGCGGCGCCGAGTTCGCTGGACTCGCCGAATCGCTCGGTGCGCTGCTCCCACTCGTTGACCGGGTCCGCTCTCGCTTCGAGCGCCTGCGGCTGCCCACCGCTCAGTCGGTGACCCCGGCTGGCCTTCGGCTCATCGACTCGAAGCCAGCGCGCTGCAAGACCACGATCGCTCCTCCGGCGGCCGCGGAGCACGCGTCCGCGACGTAGCTGGTTGGCCTGGGTGACCGAATCCCCATCGACGGTGGGGGTTCGGCACCTATCTTCCCGCGCTGAACACTCGGTCAGTAGGCTCCTTCTTTGGCGCTCTCACGCGGCTGGAGGAACGATGAAAGCGAAGAAGCTGCTCAACACCAACGAAGCTGGCGCGTACCTGGGGTTCTCGGCGAGGACCGTCTACCAGCTGGCGCGCAGAGGGGACCTGCCCGCCCTCAGGGTCGGCCGCGTGCTTCGCTTTGACCCGGCCCAGCTTGACGGCTGGCGTACGAGCCGGAGTACCACGACGGCCGAGCCGGAACCGATCGAAGTCCCCATCATCCGACCGGCCGAGCTGACCACCGCGGGGCTCGAGCAGCGCTTGTTGGTGACGCTGCTGGCGGAACAGCGGCAGACGAATCGGCTTCTCGCGCGACTGCTCAACCGTGGAGGCGCACGATGAGAGTCTTCGGTTACGCGCGCGTCTCCACCGAGGGGCAAGAGGACAACACATCCCTCCCCATGCAGCGGGAGCGCATCGCGGCATTCGCGAAGGCGCAGGGCTGGACACCGCCGGAGATCGTCGAGGAGGTCGGGAGCGGCGCCAGCATTCACCGACTCGGCTTACAGCAGCTCCGAGGGAGACTCATGCACGGCGACACCCTCGTGGTGCTCCGGCTTGACCGACTCTTTCGGAGTGTCGTCGATGGATTGCCCTTCTTCAAAGAGATGGAGTCACGCGGCGTCGCCATCCGCTCCGTGACCGAGCAGATCGATACCGGCTCGCCGATGGGTCGGCTCATGCTCACGATGATCCTCGCCTTCGCCACCGCCGAGCGTGAACTGATCCTTGAACGCCTGGCGTCCGGGAAGAGACGCAACGCTGACGAAGGCCACTTCAATGGTGGGCGCGCTCCATTCGGCTACGTGCGGGTACTCGACGGCGAGGACGACTTCGCGGTTGTCGTGGAGGAGGCGAAAGTGGTGAAGCAGCTCTTCACGTTGTACGCCTCGGGAAGATTCGGACTCGCCCGGCTCCGGAAGGCCGCTGGCTGCTCGCTATCCGAGTCCGCGATCGCCGGCATCCTCTCCAATCCGTTCTACTGTGGCCTCCTTCGCTGGGGAGCCACGGTGAAGCCGAACCGGCATGCCGCGATCGTCAGCCGGAGGTTGTTCGCAGAGGTCCAGCGTGTCCGGACCGCACGCGCGGAGAAGGCACCGCGACTCAAAGTTCCTGAAACTCTGGCCGAAGACGCCTCGGCCTGTAGCCCTCGTTAGAGCGAGCCGTGCATCCCGCATCCTCGCATTGGCGCAGCAGATCAGGCGAACGTTGCGGGAAGACCTTCGTGTGCATATCGAAGAATGACGTGTACTCGCCGCTCCACGCGCTCCTTCTCTTGCCTCTCCTTCAGTCCGAGTCCGCGTCCACCGGGCTGTGCTCCGCGCGGGCGATGCGGTCGGATGTTGATCTGCGCGCTGGCCCACCGCCGGCTCGCGTAGGCGAGGCGCTCGAATCTCTGTTCCTCCTAACTTTAGGGGATCCGCTCTCCCCCTCCCTCCAGGGGGGTAGAGCACTACTCCTCTCCTCCTCCGCGTCTCATGGAACCGAAGGGAGTCTGTCTTGGTAGAGGATCCACGCCACCTCGTCGCTGTCTTCAAGGAGAGCTTTCTCGAGGAGGTACTGGTCGACGCGGTGTGGTTGACCGTGAAGCCGGTGGCCCTCCCCGCCCCTCTGACCTTCCCGCTCAAGCCCAGCGAGGCGATCGTGGCCAAGCTGAACGCCGACGGCCTGCTCAAGAACATCCGCGGACGCCGGATGGCTCAGCTCCCTTGGGACCCTCACGCGTCAGCCCCTACGGAAACGGCGTCGCCGGAGAAAGAGGAGGACCTGCGCTCGAACTGCTCTGTGCTTACGCAGAGCCTCGGCGACGTGAGCGGTCGGGGGAATCGTGTCGGCGCCTCCGTACACACCAACATCCTCCGTCGGGTCCGGGATCGTCTGACGGCTGAGGGGAAGTATTTCGAGCCGTCCCTGGCGCCCGGCGCGACCTCGGCCAACTACGTGGACCGGAGGTATCTCGCCACCGGCATCGATCTCCATCGCGAGTGTCTGAGCGAGTTGCTTGCCCTCGTGAAGGAAGTCCGCACCGCCTACATCTACTGGTTCGAGCGTATCTTCGGAGTCCCGCTCTCGCCCGATCAGGTCCGCGTCTCGGTCCAGAAGATCGAGCTGACCTTCGACGTGCACAGCGAGATCGCCCGTCACGCAATCACCGAGTTCCTCCATCCCTGGCTCGAGACGTTCGTCGGTGCCGGCATCAAGACCGGCTTCTTCAACCGGCGAGGAGAAAAGCGGCCATCAATGATGAAGGCGACCGGCTACGAGAACACGTTCGCGGTGAGGGGCACCGGCGTCCTGTTCGCGCGTGCGCACGGCAAGCGGCGCCAGTCGGCCAAGCTCTACGTGAAGCACGATAGGCTCATCCGATTCGAGGCGACCTACTGGCGCAAGCGGGCATGGCGCGTGATGCGCCAGCGGAACAAGAACCGCAGAGGTGCGGCCATCCGGCTCGACACCTTCACTGGGCTCGAATCAGATCTTCGGGTGCTGGCGGAGGCGCCCTACAGGACCCTCCTGGCTACGCAGGAGGCGTTGGTCTGCGACGCACCGCTCGACTTCCCAGACCTGATCGCCCGCATTCTTCCGAAGGGCTCAGCGAAGGTCGTCAAGATCATCCGAGCGCTCTACGGTGGCGGGCCGTTCCATAACAAGGGCGAGGCCTACACGAAGCAACTCGACCGACTCCGCGCCGCGAACGTCGTGGGGAAGCCAAAACACGGAGGCGAGTATCAAGCCGTAGAGGAAGTGAAACGAACGTTCGAGTTGATTCGGTGGAGGCTTCGGCACGGAGGCGCACGGTGAGCGCCAGGACCGACCTGCTCAGCTTGCTCGGGTGCGACGGAGGCATCCTGCTCCGGGTCGAGTGGCTTGACGCTGCGGGCCGCGTTGCCGAGGCCACCGCCGATGGCGTGGTTGCAGACCTTGCGCTCACCCCTCACGCGATTGCCTTTCACTGGGTCTTCGGAGCGCGTCCGCACGCGCATGCCTTCCAGTCGGTCCAGCGGGTGGGCGACGAATGGATTCTCGCTGTTACCGGCTCGTCGCTGCGACTCGTCGCCGGCCCACTCTGGCTCGAGGCCCACGCAGGCATCCTTGATCGGTGGTCAACGCGAACGGAGCGAGTACAACTGCGCCGAGAACTGCAGCAACTCGCCCACGCCGTAGGGCGCCACCGCTCAGAGCGAGCGCCTCGCCTACGACGCGCGCCCCTTCGCTTCCGCGTGCGCTGGCATGCACGCCTGGGCCGAGGTCACCTCGTGGATCTTGGCGTCCTCCTCCTCAGTCCGGACAATGAGCTCCGGTTCTTCGCGCATCGCGAGCATCAGTCGTTCGAGACCACCTTTAATCGCGAGCTGGGCGTCGTGCTCGGGCGCAGCTACGCGGCGCAGGTGTTCGACTACTTCGACGGAAACCAGCAGACGACCACCTGGAGCAAACCGTTCACGATCGTGGCTCCCTCGATCGAGATCGCGGCAGCACGGCTCCTCGGGGCGGCGAGACGTGGTGCTACAATTGATGTATCGAAAGCATCGCGTAGCAGATTCAAAGGGCGGGATGGGGAAGGACGGGGATGATGCGTGGTAGAGGAAGGGCGGCCTCCCGGCCGCCGTCGAAGAAGATCCAGAAGACGAGGAGGGCGCTCCGGCAGCGCAAGCTTCCGGGTGCTGCCGAAGTCGCCGCATTCATCCGCTCGGTCCTCCAACCGCGGCGCGCCTGCCGAGGCCCTGTGCCGGTCCTCATGAGCGGCTCGGCACGGCTCATCTGGGCGAATGCTCCGCAGCAGCCGGAACCTCAGCTCGACCTTGCAGCTCTCGAGGAAGCAATCGCGCGCAGCGACCTCTTCGCACCAGCCGCCGAAGACGACGGGCCGATCGGTCTCACTTTCGAGGAGTTCGCCGAGCGTTTTGGCATGGACCGCCGCACCGTCGGCCAACACGTGATCGAGGTTCCACCTGGCCCGGTGCCTGCGAACTTCCCCATCGGGAAGATTCCGGCCCGTCGGGTCGCCGGAGTGGTCCGCATTTTCTTCACCGACTTCCTTGGCGAAGGTCAGCAGCACGAAGGAGCAGTTCATGCCGGTCATCCAGAAGCGTCTTCAAGTCCAGTCCCGCGGCCGTCCTGGCATCGATCGCTCGATAGCCTTCTGCGTGGGCCAGGTTCCCGCTGAGGAGCGCCAGAAGCTCCGCGGCGTGGTGATGGACGCCAAGGATAAGATCGAGGCTCTCGAGAAGTTCGACGAACTTCGGAAGCTCGCGTGGGAGGCGCTAACCGAGGGCACCGTCGGGGAGTTCCTTGATGCGCTGGATCGGCGGACGGGCAATCGGTTCGATCCCGGCCCCAACTTCACGACGTTCTCCGAGGAATGGGAGAAGACCTCGGTCGACAACTCGGACCTGCGGGAGAGCCAGATCCTCTCCGACAAGCAGATTCTGAAGAACCATCTCAAGCCGTTCTTCGGCCGGTACTCGCTCCGGGAGATCGGCCCACGCGAGGTGGACCGCTACAAGGCAGCCAAGCGTGTCCAGAAACACCAATACGGCACCGGCTACGCGGCCCACACCATCAACAATCAGATCTCGGTGCTGCACCGCATCTTCGAGAAGGCGATCGCATACGGGGTCGTGGAGAAGAATCCCGTCACGAAGTCAGCCTGGCTCAGCCGGGAGCAGACGCCAGAAGACCGCCAGAACTGGTGGACACCCGAGGAAGAGGAGAAGGCCTTCACCTGCTTGAAGGAGAAGTGGCGCCCACGCGACCCCCTT
>JBQTKE010000629.1:0-4692 GCA_052386435.1 Myxococcaceae bacterium | reverse complement strand
CTCCAAGGTTCTCAACGAAGGTGTCGACGTGCCCGACGCCGCGGTGGGAGTCGTCCTCAGCGGAAGCGGGAGCGTGCGCGAACACGTGCAGCGCTTGGGGCGAATCTTGCGCAAACGCGAAGGCAAGCGCGCGCTGCTCTACGAGATCTGCTCCGCCACCAGCGCCGAGTCCGGCATCAGCGAGCGCCGACGGCAGCACGCGGCGTACGGAAAAGGAGCGGCCCAGTGAGGAGCGCTGCGCCCGGGGCGGAGCAGAGCGACGCGCGCTACGGGCGGAGATCGCCACCATGCTGACGCGGGATCTCGTACTCACCCGCAAGCGCAACGGCAAGCTGCGGCCGCAGTTCATTGACCCAAAGGAGAGAGCCCTCCTTCAGCTCGCCGAGACACTGAGCAGTCTGATCACTGTGAACGAGCCGCTTGAGCTCATCGAAGAGCGCCTCGCCGCGCAGCAATTCGACAGACCCCGCGTCGCCGCGGGCCTCAGCAAGCTGCTCTTGGACCGGGCGACCGTGGAAGAGCCACTCGGCGAGCACTGGGAAGGCCGACTGACCCGCTTCCGCGAAGCCGCCCAAGTCCTGCGCACGCACTTCGATACATTTGAAACAACACTCACAGAACGCTGGGGAGACCTCGAACAGATCAGACAACAGCTCTACGCAGATTTACCCGGTCGTCGACGTGTCCTGTCTTTCGAGACAATCACCGCGCCGAAATTGTTGTCTCGGTACAACCTGGCGCTCGCCCAAGGCCCACTGCTCACCGCGCGCCAGGTCTCCGTGCGAATCCTCGGCTGCGACACCCTGCGCGTGCGCCGCGTCCTCCGCTGGCTCAAGTTCTGCCGACTCGTCGCCGAGGTCCGGCACGTAGGCGAAGACTGGCTGCTCGAAGTCGAAGGACCCGCAGCACTCTTCACCCAACAGAAGCGCTACGGCCTGCAGCTGGCGACCTTCCTCACGGTCCTCCCCGCGCTCCAACGCTGGGAGCTCACCGCGCAAGTGCAGCGCGGCGGCACCTACTTCCTCAACCACGAAGATCCCCTAGACTCCCCGCATCCCAGCGCGCTCGGCCACATCCCCCAGGAGCTCGTCGCGCTCGCGCGCCTCCTCGAAGCAGAAGGCTTCCAGGTCGACCCCGCGCCGCTCCCTCGCCACACCGGCGCACGCGGCATGTGCGTTCCCGACTTTTCCGTTCGTGAGCCGGGAGGCACGCGAGAGCTCGCGATCGAGCTCTTTCATCCCTGGCATGCTTCCGCTCTCACCCGGCGTCTGGCTGACCTCACCACGCGCCCGGACGCAGGACTGATACTCGGGGTGGATAGATCCGTTGCAAAGGTGGAAGCGTTGAATGGGGCGTTGCACGAACGCCCCGACATTTTCCTCTTCAATGGATTTCCGTCGATTCGCTCTCTCAAGACGAAATTAAGCGAGCGCCTTCGGCCCAATTCCCCGCCTTGAAGTGGCCGGTCACGCCGACACCGGCGGCAATGCGACGAAGAACTGGAATCAGGTCAGACTGCGCTTTAGCGGAACAACGCGTCGGGCGTGATGACCGGGCCAGGCAACAACTTCGGCTGAATCTGATCCGATCCCTTTACCGTGCGGAGCGAGAGGTATCTCCCCGTCTGTGGATCAGGATCGCGGAACACTTCGATCGCCCGCTCCGCAACGTTGAGGATCCAGTACTCGGGGATGTTCGCTTTGGCGTAGACGGCCGCTTTGACCGCGCGATCAAAACGCACGGACGTGTTGGCGACCTCGATGACGAGTGGAGCTGTTTGCGGATGCGACTGGGTAGGGTCCGCCGAGGCGGGGACCACCGCGAAATCAGGCTCGGGCTCGGACTTGTCACCCAGGGTAATCGGCAGCTGAACCCGCACTGCGAACTCTTCGCCTACTCCTTTGACGAGGAGAGAGGTCAGCCTCTGAACGGCACCTGCGTGTGGCGGGCCTTGAGGAGTCATTTCAATCAGCACTCCCTCGATGAGCTCGAGGTGATCGTCCTCGCCAAAAATCCCGGCCTCAATCATCCGGTGATACGTCCGAACACTGAGCTGCCAGGGCTTCCCAGCGGGCGCGAGGTGGTCGTAAGGGTCCATGACGCTTTCTCCGCGCGCGAGCATATCAACGCTCCGAGCCGAACGCTCGGAGCGCGTTTTCCTCTGTCAGAACACTGCGTCTAAGCGCCAGCGAACTGAACCGGCTCAAACACCAGCGTCGGCGTGCGCAGTCCGGACGACGCCCAGGGATCGTTCCCCACTTCAACGAGCTTCTTCCAGAACGTGAGGTGGTTCCCCGCGAGGTTCATCTCGGAGACCACCTCCGCGCGCTTGCCGTTGCGGACCCGGAACCCTTCGACGCCGAGCGAAAAATCACCCGAGGTGGCGTTGGAGTTTCCGCCCAAGAACGCGGTGATCAGCAACCCGTCCTTCATCTGGGAGATGAGCGACTCCATCGCCTTTGAGCCCAGCTTCCATTCGAGATTTGAGGGTCGCGCCGTGGTCTGCGCCATACCCAGCTTCCGGCCGTAGTAGTTGTCCACGTAATAGGTGTGGAGCACGCCGTTCTCAAAAACCCGCAGCCGCTTCGCCGTCATGCCTTCACCGTCGAAGAGCCGCGAGCTCAGGCCCTTGGTCAGCAGCGGATCATCCTGGAACGACAGACGCGCGCTCCCGATGATGTGTCCCAACTTGCCGTCGAAGCAGGAGCGCTTCTGCTGCAGCGCCTGCGCGGTGAGCGGCGACAGCAGATGATTCACCAGCGTTCCCGCGACGCGGTTCTCAACAATGGCAGGTAACAACGCGCTCGGAGCCTTGTGCGCGCCCAACCGCGACAACGTGCGCTCCGCCGCCTCACGTCCCAACTCCGCCGCGTTGGGAAGATCATTGAAGTGTCGCCGAGCGTGTCGCGCATAACCCTCGGGCCGACGACCGTCCGAATCGGTGACGCTGACCTGCGCATCCGCTGAGTAGAACGTGGACGACTGCGCGCCTTCAAACCCGTCCGAGTGCGCACGAAACATCTCGATGCGGGTGTCGCCGATGCCGGTGGTGACGGAGTTGAACTTGTCCGAGCCGTGAACCGCGCGTGCCGCCTCTTCAATCGCCTGAGCAATCTCCAGCCGTTGATCCGCGGTGAGCTCCTGGTTGTCCGCGATGGAGAGATCCACCTTCGCGCGGTTGGCGTAGAGCGCGGCGCCGGGGAGGGCGCGGTGCGGATCCGGAGCCAACGCTCGAGTCAGCTTCACCGAGTCATCGACGAACTTGGCCAAAGCCTGAGGTCGCAGATCGCTGGTAGAGCCTGCGCTATAGCGACCGTCCACGTAGAGCTGCAGAGTGAGCCCGCGCGTGATGGCCTCCTGCATGTTCTCCACTTTTCCGTCGCGCCACGTGACTTCAGACTCACGCATCCGAGTGACCGACGCGCCGACCGCGGAGGCCCCCGCCTTCTTCGCGAGCGCAAGGCTCTGCTCCACTGCTTGCTGAAGCTCTTTCACGCCGCACCTCCGCGTCCGCCGACCGTCATCGAAGCCACACGGACGCTGGGCATGCCCTGGGACACCGGGACCATCTGCCCGTTCTTGCCGCAGGTCCAACCGCCCTCGTCGATCTCCAGGTCGTCCGCGACCATGTCGATATTCGCCAGCGCCTTGGGTCCGTTGCCGATGAGGTTCACGTCCTTCACCGGGCGAGTGAGCTTGCCGTCTTCAATCAGGTAGCCGTTGATGACATAGAAGGTGAAGTCGCCCGGGCCGATGTTGACCTGACCGTTGGAGAAGCTTTCGCAGAAGATGCCGCGCTTCACCGACGCGATGATCTCCTCGCGCTTGTGCGGACCCGCCAACATATACGTGGAGCGCATGCGCGGTTGTGGCACGTGCTTGTAGCTTTCGCGGCGGCCATTCCCCGTGGGCGCGACGCCGTAGTGTTGAGCGGAGATGCTGTCGTGCAGGTAGCTGGTGAGCGTGCCGCCTTCGACCAACATCGTCTTGCCCGCTTGGTTGCCTTCGTCGTCCACGTTGAGCGCGCCGCGCAGGTGCGACTGACTCCCGTCGTCGACAATGTTCACGAACGACTTAGCCACCGGCTTGCCCAACTTGTCCGCGAACACCGAGGTGCCCTTGCGGTTGAAGTCCGCCTCCATGCCGTGACCGATTGCTTCATGAAGCAGAATGCCGGAGCCACCTGAACCGAGCACCACCGGCATCTCGCCCACCGGAGCGGGACCCGCGTCGAACAGAACCACCGTGCGGCGCACCGCGTTCTTCACCAGGCTGTCCAGCCGAGCGTCGGTGTACCAATCCAGCCCCTGACGGCCCGCGACGTTCCAGCCGTTCTGCTCGCGCCGTCCATTCGACTCCGCGAGGCAGCTCAAGTTGAGCCGGGTCTGCGGTTGGAGATCTTCCACGATGCGACCGTCACTCGTCGCCACCAACACCGCGCCCGACTCGTCGGTGAAGTGGACGTTGACTTTGACGATGCGCTTGTCCGTCTCGTAGGCCGCCGCGTTGATCCGAGAGAGCAAGGGAAGCTTCTGCGCCACGTCGACCTGCTCCCATTCTTTGTAGTGCGCGTAGCGGCCGGTACGTTTCGTTTCTATATTTAAGCGCTGGTGAACATCGCGCGCGGTACCATTGTCTATCGCCGCCGGGGCCTGGGCGGTTCGAGCGAGCGACTCCAACGTCAGCTCTTCC
>JBQTKE010000628.1:0-2541 GCA_052386435.1 Myxococcaceae bacterium | reverse complement strand
GATGGCCTTGGGCGGCGCGGGGGTGCCGAAGCCCTCTCCAGCCAACGCGCGCGACATCTTCTCGGCCATGGCTTCGGAGCCTGCGAGGATGAAGTGCTCTTTCGCCCGCGCGTACTCGCCTGCCTGCGCCAGGGCGAGGCCCAAATAACTGTGCGACTTCCTGTGCTCGGGCGCCAAGTCTGTCGCGGTCTCGAACTCACGCACGGCACGCTGGAGCGCGCTGGTCTTCAGATAGACGAGGCCCAAATTCACGCGGAGGGTTGGATCCGCGGGGTTGTCCATCACCAGCTTCTCGTAGATCTCCGCTGCCCGATCGTAGATGCCGAGCTTGAAGTACGTGAGGCCGAGCAGATTCTGTCCCTTGTCATTCTTGGGATGGAGTTGGTGCGCGCGTTCGAGGTGGGGCTTGGCCTCGCTGACTTTTCCCGCGGCCAAGAGCTCTCCGCCCTTCCCAAGCTGCGCGAGAAACTCTTCGTTCTCCTCGGGGGTCAGGGATCGCGCTTTGGTGGTCGCGGTCGCCATCGGTTACTTGGCCTCGTTCTGTGCGAGCTTCGCTTGCTCTTTGTACTGGAAGTACAGGGCGATCACTTTCCTCACGTACGCCTGGGTCTCTTCATACGGCGGAACTTTTCCTCCGTACTTCGCCACGGCGTCCGGACCGGCGTTGTACGCGGCCACCATCTTCACCATGTCGCCGTCATACAAATTGGCGAGGTGCCGCAAGTAGCGCGTGCCGCCTTCGATGTTCTCCCGCGCGTCGAAGATGTCCTTCACGTACATCTCTCGCGCGGTGCCGGGCATGAGCTGCATCAACCCGGAAGCGCCCTTGTTCGACACGGCGCCGGTGTCGAAGTTCGACTCGACGTGCATCACCGCTTTCACGAGGTGCTCGGGCACTCGGTACTTGCGCGCGGCGAATTCGATGTACTCGTTGAACTCTCTCTTCGACATCGCCCGCGCCACGGGGCCGCGTTTGGACGGTGCCTGATTGAAGCTGCCTTTGAGTTTGCGCGCGCCCTTGTTCGGGCCGGGGGGGACGTTGGTGTAGACGATCGTCCCGTCCTTCTCCGTGTACTTGTAGACCTCTCCCGCAACGGCGCGCGCCGGCAACGTCACGCACGCGAGGGTGGCGAGAGCTGCCGCGAGTTGTGCAGGAAGTCGGGCCATAGGCTGAATCAACAGCGCAAAAGTGTAGCGCTCTGCCCTCTTTGTCTCAACAAACCCTCTCTATAGTCGCGGGCTTGCGTCGTGTGCGTTCTTTCCGGACGTGTTAGAGGACGGCCCCATGCCGCAGCGTTTTGATTTTCTGGTCCTGGGAGGCGGTGCCGCTGGGCTCTCCTTCGCGCTCAAGGCCGCGCAACATGGCTCGGTTGCTGTACTCACCAAGCGGTCGGTAGAGGAGAGTAACACCCACTACGCCCAGGGGGGCATTGCGTCCGTCCTCGCCCCGGATGACTCCTTTGAGCGACACGTGGAAGACACTCTGGTCGCCGGCGCGGGCATCTGTAAGCGCGAGGCGGTGGAAGTCACGGTCCGCGAAGGGCCGGAGCGGGTCCAAGAGTTGGTCGCCCTGGGCGCGGAGTTCAACCGCAACCCGGCAGGTGAGTTCGATCTCACGCGCGAAGGCGGCCACTCGAAGCGGCGGATCATTCACTCCGGCGACATCACGGGGCGAGAGCTCCAGCGCTCTCTGCTCGCGGCGTGCGATGCGAATCAGCGGATCACGTTCTTTCCGGACACGGCCGCGATTGATCTCATTGGAGATCGGCCCGCGGCGCGCGGTCAGGGACGGGTGATTGGGTGCTACGCGCTGCGCGCGGACGGATCGATTGAGACGTTCTTGGGCAAGGTCACGGTGCTCGCCACCGGTGGCGCGGGGAAGGTTTACCTGTACACGACCAACCCGGACGTGGCGACGGGCGACGGCGTGGCGATGGCGTACCGAGCGGGCGCGCAGATCGCGAACATGGAGTTTTATCAATTCCACCCGACCTGCTTGTTTCATCCCGAGGCCAAGAGCTTCCTCATCAGCGAAGCGCTGCGCGGTGAGGGCGGGAAGCTCAAGCTCAAGAACGGCGAGCCGTTCATGGAGCGGTACCACAAGCTGGCGGCGCTGGCCCCGCGTGACGTTGTCGCGAGGGCGATTGACGCGGAGCTCAAGCGCACGGGTGATGACTGCGTCTACTTGGACATGACCCACTTGGGTCGCGCGTTCGTGATGGATCGCTTCCCGAACATCTACGCGACGTGCAAGGGCTTCAACATCGACATGGCGGTGCAGCCGATCCCGGTTGTACCCGCCGCGCACTACATGTGCGGTGGGGTCGTGACGGATCTCCACGGGCGCACGACGTTGCCGGGGCTGTACGCGATTGGCGAAGTGGCTTCGACCGGTCTGCACGGTGCGAACCGCTTGGCATCGAACTCGCTATTGGAAGGGTTGGTCTTTGGTCACCGCGCGGCTTTCGCGTCAGCGCAGGAGCTGGGATCGGCGCCGTCGCTGAAAGAGGATCCGCCGGCGTGGGATCCGGGCGCGGCGGT
>JBQTKE010000627.1:0-4526 GCA_052386435.1 Myxococcaceae bacterium | reverse complement strand
GAAGCGGACATCGCGCGGCAGCTGGTACCGGGCGGTGAGGGCTACAACTCCACGCTGCTCAACGGCGTGGACATCGTGCTCGGCGGAGGACGCGCGCAGTTTCTTCCGAAGGGGGTGGAAGGCGGCGTGCGCGCTGACGGCCGCAACCTGATCAACGAGCTCAAGGACAAGGGCTACAGCGACGTTAGTCAGCGTGCGCAGCTGATGGAATTGCCGCTCACGGGTGCGCCTCCCAAGCTGGTCGGGCTCTTCCACAACAGCCACATGTCCTACGAGCTGCAGCGCCCCGCGACCGAACCGTCGCTCTCTGACATGGCGGTCAAGGCGGTGCAGCTGCTCAACCAGAATCCCAAGGGCTTCTTCCTGATGGTCGAAGGCGGACGCATTGATCACGCGCTTCATGATTCGAACGCGAAGCGCGCGCTGCGGGATACCGTGGCGTTCGACGACGCCATCGCCGCGGTGCTGGCGGAGCTGCGCAAGACGGATCCCGAGCTCAAGAACACGCTGGTGGTGGTGACCGCGGATCACGATCACACCCTGCTGCATCAGGGCTACGCGAAGCGCACCGGTCCGACGAGCTCGACCAATCCGGGCGTGCTTGGCCTGGTGCGGGCCTACAACACGACGGCCAGCGCGGCGGAAGGCACGCCGGTGTCCGACTCGGAAGGGCGCCCGTACACCATCCTCAGCTTCGGTAATGGTGAGCGCCGCACCTCTGGCTCGCGCGCGAGCGTTGCGGCGTTGAACGAAGAGTCCACCAGCAGCGACGACTACCGCCAGGAAGCGGCGGTCCGAATGCCGGTGGCGAACGAAACACACGGCGGCACCGACGTGTCGCTCAAGGCCGTGGGCTTTGGCGCGGACGCGTTCCACGGCTTCCTCACCAACACTGAAGTCTTCCCCCTCCTGCGCAAAGCGTCGCAGCTCTAAGCCCGGTGCACACCATGACGAACCTGAAAACCTGGATGGCCGTCGCGGCCGTTGCTTGCAGTGGTCCTGCGCTCGCGAAGGCGAAGAACGTCATCTTCTTCCTCGGAGACGGAATGGGTCCCACCACCGTCACCGGCGCTCGCATCTATTCGAAGGGCGAAGCTGGGAAGTTGACGATGGAGACCTTGCCGCGAACAGCGTTGATCAAAACCTTCTCGCTGGACGCGCAGACCACGGACAGCGCTCCGTCCATGTCCGCGTACATGACCGGTGTGAAGATGCGCAATGAAGTGCTCTCCATGTCCGCGCCCACCGTGGCGCGCGTGGAGGCGGATGGACACTGCGCTGCCGCGGGCAACGGCGTGGCTGTTCCCACGTTGCTGGAGCTGGCGAAGGCGTCCGGAAAAGCCGTTGGCGCGGTCACCACCACCGAGCTGACCCACGCCACGCCCGCAGCGACCTATTCGCACATCTGCCACCGGCGGCTCGCGTTCGACATTGCGGCGCAGGCCGTCCCGGGTGCTGTCGGTTACAACGCGGCGCTCGGCACCGGCGTCGACGTCCTGTTTGGTGGGTCGCGGGCGCACTGGACGCCGCTCAATGCGCAGACCAACAAGGCCGGTCGTCCCGACGGCCGGAACCTTCTGACCGAGCTGACCGCTCAGGGCTACACGTCGGTTACGAGTGCTGCCGAGCTGCGCGCCTTGCCGACGACATCGAGAAAGGTGATTGGGCTGTTCTCTGCGGAGAGCCATCTGACGTACGAGATCGATCGCGATCCCGCCAAGGAGCCGAGCCTGGCGGAAATGACCACCCGAGCGCTGGAGATCCTCAAGCGCGCGGCGCCGGCCCAAGGCTTCTTCCTGATGGTGGAAGGTGGCAGGATCGATCACGCGTTGCACTCCACCCTGGCCCAAAAGGCACTCGCGGAGACCGCGGCGTTCGACGCGGCGATCAAGGCCGCCTTGGAGAGCGTGGATCTGAACGAGACGCTCATCGTCGTTACCGCGGATCACGATCACACGATGGCAATGAACGGCTACGGCCAACGGGGCGAGGGCACCCACGTTCTGGACATCGTGAAAGATCCGATCACCGGTCAGCCGTCGTTGGATGCGGACGGCTTCCCGTACCCCACGTTCGTTTTCGGCAACGGCCCGAATCGGCCCGGAGTCCGCGCCGGGGCGGATGTGCTCAACGTTCTCGACAAGAACTTCACCCACCTCAGTGCGGTGAAGGTCCCGGAGGAGACGCACGGTGGAGGCGACGTGATGCTGATGGCGGGAGGCGCCGGGAGCGAGGCTTTCAAGGGTACGCTCGACAACACCGCCGTGTTCGGTCTCGTCAAGACCGCCGCTGGACTCTGAGAGGAACGAAAGACGATGCGCTGGTTCTTCGTGGCGTGCCTGTTGGTGGGGTGCGGTTCCAAAGAAACCCGAATCGCTGGGGTGTCGCCGCCCCTTGCCGCGCTGTTGATACACGAAGAGACTTTGGTGCGTGCGGACGGAGTGACCCAGGTCAACCGGTATCAAGAGAAGTTCGTCCGAGCCGGCGACCGCGTCTGGCTGGAGCGCGTGTTGCCCCGCGCGCCCCAGCAATTGGATCTGGAGAGGCTGCCTCGGTTGATCACGCGGGGGGCGGACGGCGAGCTGTCACTGCAGTACGCGTTCGTCGAGCAGAAGCAGTGGGTGGACGTCCCCGCGAGCGAATTCGACGCCGTCGGTTTCGACTCTGACTGGTCCACACTCAGCCAGCTTTTCCCGTCAGAAGCCCTGCGCCAGCTGAGCTCTGAGAACCGACACGAGCGGGGAGGGGAGTGGCTCGCGCTCAAAGAGGAGACCGGATCGGTTCGCATCCTCTGGAGCGACGCCTTGGCGCTGGCCCTTCAAGCGCAGAGTGAGCGCAAGGATGGGAGCGTCTCGCGCAAGCTGTTGGTGCAGATTCAGCCCGCGCCCACCGTGATGCCGTGGGAACACTACGACGCTTTCGAGCACCGCTCGCTGGATGCGTTCCGTGACTGAGCCGACTCAGTTCGCAGCGCTCGGCTGCAGAGCTGTGTCGTCTGCCTTGTTTGGGATTCGGACTTCGAACCGCGTCCCCGCACCTTCGACACTGGTGACAGAGATGGTGCCTCCCAGTGCGTCGACGATCGACTTCGTCACCGCGAGGCCGATCCCGCGACCTGGGCTGGTGTTTTCGGAACGCCGATAGAGCTGAAAGATCAGCGGCAGCATGTCTTTGGAGATGCCGCGCCCGGTGTCCTCGACGGTCAAAGCCAGCACCCCTCCGTCATTTCGCGCGTCGAGACGAATCTGTCCCGAAGCGGTGTACTTGATGCCGTTGTCGAGGAGGTTCTGGATCACCTGTCCAAGAAGCAGTGGGTCGGTGGAGGCCCGGCACCCCTCCTCGATCGACACTTCCAGCCGGAGCGACTTCGCCTCGGCCTTCAGGCGCAACATTTCAACCGTGTCTTCAATCAGCGGCTTCGCGTCGAACTGGGAGACGTGGATGTGAAGATCTCCCGAGAGCGCCTGCGCGGCGGAAAGCTCACGCTCCACCAGGGCGAGCACGCGTCTGACGCCGCGGTCCATGCGATCGAGTGTTTTCGTCGCGCGCTCGTCCCCCGCGGTGGCGGTGCGAAGTTGCTGGGTCCCCGTCAACACATTGGAGAGCGGGCCCCGGAAGTCGTGCACCAACAGAGCGATGAATTCAGACTGGCGCTCGAGCAGTCGCGACTGTTGCAGGTTGATATAGCGCTCGACCCCAAACCGATGGGCCTGATCGACGGCGGCATGAAGGGCTGCCGCCGTGGCGTTGTCCAGGCGGACATTCGCGCTGTCCAGTGCTTCGAGAATCGATTCTCGCAGTGAGTTGTACTCTTCACCCAACTCCGCCAGGCTGAAGCCCAGCTCCAGACGACCTTCGCCGTGACTCTCAGCGACGCGTCGCGGAATGGCGACGACCGCAGTCATGGCAGCGGACTTGCGGAGTGCCTCGGTGAGCTCATCAATGATGAGGGGAATGTTGTTGAGGAGTGCCTCGCGGGGCACCCACTGCGCCTTTGTGCGCTTTTCAATCTTGGCGATCCAGGTGTCGAGAATCTCCTGCCTGCGCGCGGCAAGTGTCACGGCGACCTGCTTGTTCATGGTCATCGCCTCCCGTCATTGAGACAATACCACGACAGATCTCACCCATTCACTGCCGCAGGCCCTGGCCAGTGAGCCGACAACAAGGTGCTGGATTGGTCAATCTGGCTGCCCGTGAGCCTGATTCTTCCGGACCTCTACCAAAGAGGACCAGCGCGTTCGACCGAGTTGAGACGCGAATGCCGCCTGCTACGGCGAGCCCTTGCCGCCCAGCTGCGCGAGAAGATCGCGCGCAGCTTCCGGTCGTTGAGGATGCGTCTTCTCGAACGCTACGTGCTTTTGAGTCGCGATCTTGTCCTGGAGCAGCTTGAGACCGTCCAGCACCTGCTCCGGCCGCGGTGGGCAACCGGGGATGTAGACGTCAACCGGGATAATCCGATCGATCCCCTGCAGCACCGCGTAGTTGTCGTAGAAGCCGCCGGAGGATGCGCACACTCCGAAGGAAAC
>JBQTKE010000626.1:0-1658 GCA_052386435.1 Myxococcaceae bacterium | reverse complement strand
GCAGGGATGATCGGAGGTCGGCGTTCGACGCGTTCGGTCAGGCTCCGCCGGTGCCCTGCAGCCAGAGGGCGCGTAATTTTTGGACGGAGCTGCCGTGACGCCGTCACCTCGGAGGCTTGCACCTCGTCGTCGACGGTTTCGTGAAGCACCGGTCTGTGCAGCGCGGCGGTCCTGGCAGGAGCCCGGCGAATCAGCTTGCGGCGGCGACGGCACTCCTCTGCCGGAGTCCCTTGAGGTCGGTCGCGGCAATGAAGGCGTTGTAAAACCAACGTAAAATGGTCTTCCACGGCGTCTGACGTTTCTCGTCGGAGCGCTGGGTGACGGAGCGGAAGCAGGTGGCAATGTTGTAGGCGATGCGTCGCAACAGCATCATCGCCAGCACGCCCTTCGGCGAGGCCTCAATCCACGGATGGTCGTCCTCCTGGAAGACGGCGTCGAGGGTCCAGTGGCCATTGTTCTCGACGGCCCAGTGAGTTCTCACCAGAGCGAGCCATTGCTCGAAGGACAGCTCGGTGTGGACAAGGTTGCTGATGAAATACCTGTCCAAGGTGGCGGTGAGGTTACCGGCCTTGTCGAACGTCTCGGAACGGACGCGAAGGACGGTGCGCAGGTGCTCCCAGTCCTTGTAGCCCTTCTTCGCCTGACGCATGTAGAGGGTGCGCCGCACCGTGGACTTATCGGAGAGCGTGTCCTCTGTCATGGCTCGAATGACTTCACCAGAGGAGGGCCCGACTGCGGCAATGGCCCTCTGCATAAGGAAGCGCGCCTCCTGTTTGAGTTGGAAGAAGTAGAACTTTCCCGTATCAGCCACCAGGCGGGCGTTCGCCAGGCTGTTCGCTCCCGCGTCGTACGTGATGAGCTTGAAGAGCGTCCCGTAGACGCGGCAGAGCGTCTCGAAGACGAAAGGGAAAATCCCCATCTCATTCGTCTCCGCGGGAATGGGAATGGCATCCACCACGGGCTTGGCTCGGCAAGAAGCCAGCATCGCAGTCACCGTGCGCACCAGCCCATGCGCCTTCCGACCGTCGTCGTACGTCTGGCGCTGGGCGTAATGGTCATCCCAGTTGGGAATGGAGGTGACCTTGCCGTCCAAGACAAGGAAGTGAAAGGGAAAGCCACTGAGAGCCAGCTTGCCACTGCGCAAGGCCGCCTTCGTCATCCGGTGGAGCACCCGGCGCAATTCGAACGGCGTCAGGCGCACCAACACATCTCGCAACGTCGTGTCCGCGAGAGCGGCCGGCAGCTTGAGCGCACGTCGCGTGGCCGAGGACATCTCATTCACGAGCGCTTCCACTCCTGCCAGACTCTTCACGTTCGCCACCAACCCCGCCAGCACCCCCGTCAGCAGTGTCGGCAGCCGCCATCGACGGCCTTGGCGACTTCGCGGGTCATTTACCTGCTCCAACTTCAACGAGGGTAACCAGGAGATTAATGCACCCACCATTCTACGGTGCAGCTTCAACTCGTCTTTCATCACCCCTCCCGGGTGGTTGCCTCAGGGGGTAGATGGGCGGTGAGGAGGAATGAACCGGGGCGGTGAGGAGGAATGAACCGGGAAACTGCGAAAGAGGTCGAGTGGAAAGCGGGCACCCGGGACCTCCGAAGCGAGTACCCGAGGTGCGAAAGGGCGAGCCCGGAGGGACAGAAGGGTCGCTGCG
>JBQTKE010000625.1:0-3507 GCA_052386435.1 Myxococcaceae bacterium | reverse complement strand
GCTCCATGTGGTCGACGTTTCGGCTGCTGGCGCCGGAGACTTGGCGAACCGCGGCCTGGGCGAGCTCTCCCAAGTTGGTCATTGTCTCTGGGCGGGCGAGGAGCTCCCCGAGGACTCGGCGCAGGTGGGCGGCGTCGTTGACTTGAATCCCCCCGCGCCCCACCAAGACCTGAACGCTGTCGTGGAAGTTCTCCATGTGCGGGCCGAAGAGAACCGGCCGACCTTGGGCGGCGGGCTCAAGAATGTTCTGACCGCCTCGGCGGGTGAAGGAGCCTCCGACAAAGACCACTGTGGCGAGGGCATAGGCGCGGGCCAGCTCTCCGATTGTGTCGAGGATGACGATGCGCGCGCCGACTGCGTTTCCACTGGAGCGAAAGCCCACGGAGAGGCCCAAGCTTTCGACCATCGCCGCGATGCGGGGCGTGCGTTCGATGTAGCGCGGCGCGATGACCAGGTAGAGGTCCGCGTGCTCCGCCCAGAGCTTCTGGTAGACGTCGAGGATCTTCTCTTCCTCGCCTTCGTGCGTGCTGCCCGCGATCCAGATGCGCGCTTCCAGCGGGATCCCCAGAGAGCGGCGAAGTCCTTCTCCACTGGCGGAGGGCCCGGCGGTGACCAGCGCGTCGAACTTGGTGTTGCCGGTGACCCAGACGCGTTCGAGCGCGGCGCCGAGATCGAGCGCGCGTTCTGCTTCGTCGTCCTCGCGCATCAGGAAGAGGTCGACCTTCTTCAGGGGGTTGCCAACGAGCGAGAAGAGCGTGCGGTACTTCGACAGGTGGTTGGGCGAGAAGCGTCCGTTGGTGAGGACAATGCGCGCTCCCGCGGCTCGGGCCGCGGCGATCAAGTTGGGCCAGATCTCCGTGTACTCGAGCACCAGGAGATCCGGGGCAAGCGCCTTCACCGCTCGTCGGGTCGCACCCCAGAGGTCGTAGGGCGCGTAGACCACGGCGTCCACCTGTGAGGCGAGCCTTTCGCTGGCCATCATGTAACCAGAGTTGGTCATCGTGGAGAGGAAGACCTTGCAGTCGGGGAAGCGCTGGCGGAGCTGTCCGATCATCGGCGAGAGGGCGAGCAGATCTCCTGCGCTCGCGCCGTGCAGCCAGATGCGCGGACCGCCGCCTTCCGGCAACGCGCCGGGACGGTAGAACCCAAGGCGTTCCCACCAGCCGTTGCGCGTCTTCCGGTGCAAGGCCAGCAAGGGCCACAGGAGGGCGAAGGCCACGTAGCTGGCAAGCACGTAGAGGAGACGCATGACCGGGGATGGCGTAGCAGAATTGGCGGTGGAGCGGCACGCATGGGAGGGAAGTGTCGCGTAAGCGTTCGCCGTTAGGGCTGCGACGAGGGGGGCAAGACCTGGATCGGACTGGGAACAATCCACGGCTTCCACTCCGTCCCGAAGAAGCGGCCCGGCGCCAACACCCAGAGCTCGATCTGCACCGCTCCGGGCGCCTGCAGTTGCACGCTTCGACCGTCGGGCAGCAGCTTCGCGGAGCCCCGCACCTCAATGCGTGAGACAAGCGGGGGTTGGGCCGGGTCAACCACTTCGACGATGTCTCCAACGTAAGCGGAGCGGCGGGCCGAAATTCCGCGGAGCCTAAAACCGCTGCCTTCGGCCAGGCCGTGAAAGACGCAGTAGGTCGTTCCAGCGGCGATTGAGTCGAGGATCAGCTTCGTTGCAGCGACGGGATCCGCGGGCAGCTGCCGACCCGCACTGAAGGGAAGATAGAAAGACAGCGTTCGAAACTCCGACTCGTAAGGAGGCAGACCATGCGCGTCGTGGGCGCACAGGGCGACCTTGCTGCCAGCGCGGCTGAGCTCAAGGAGCTTGTCCGTCGCTGCGGGTTGGGCGTCGACCACTGTCATGAGTCCATGAACGGGCCGGCTAACGAAGGCTCCGACCGCGGGCAGGAAGCGGCTGAAGGGGCTGCGTTGGGCGTCCCTGAACATGGAATCCGCGGAGTAAAGCTCGAGGCCGGTGGCCCGCTGCGCGGCTTTCCAGTCGATCCACGGACGCTTCTTTTGGATCGGATGCGCCAAGAAGGTGAGCGCGCCAAGTGAGTGGGCAAGACCGATGGGATCCGTCTTCATCTCTTCACGCGTGATGGCGCGTGAGAGGCCTAGTGCGGTGAGGTGACCGAAGGGAGTTGAGAACTCTGCTCCGGCGATGAGCAGGACGCCATCGACGTAGACCGGAGCGGGGGCGTCGTCCGGGTTGTGGTCCGTGGTGATGACGAAATCGAGCCCCGCGCGTTTCGCGGTTCGCGCAATCTCTTCGGGCGAGGCTCGGCCGTCCGAGCGCAACGAGTGGAGGTGATAGGCGCCTCGCAACTGAGTGGGTGGCGGCGCAGCCGTCAGTGGGTAGTGCGTGAAGAACGCCGCCACAGAAAAGAGAGCGGTGTAGAGCAGGAGAACAATCAGGGCAGCGAGGAGAGCTCGCAGAGTCCAGCGAACGCCCGTGCGCAGGTGGTCATCCGACGTCACTGCGCCTCCTGGGAGAGCCGAGCTCGTCGCTGCACCTCACGCGGTGCCGCCCAGTGCTGTGCTGGGTGATTGCTGGAGGGTCCAGAGCTGCGCGTACAGGCCTTTCTGGGCGAGGAGCTTTGAGTGGGTTCCGCTCTCCGCGAGTGCGCCGTTCTGGAGAACGTGGATGGCGTCCGCGCTCACGATGGTGCTGAGTCGGTGGGCGATGACGAGTGCGGTTCGTCCCGGGAGCAGGGTCGCGAGGGCGTTCTGCACGTCCCTCTCGCTCTCCGGATCCAGGCTGCTGGTGGCTTCGTCGAGGAGGAGGACAGGCGCGTTGGCGAGGAGGGCTCGAGCGAGGCAGAGGCGCTGTTTTTGTCCTCCGCTCAGCTTCGCTCCGCGCTCTCCAATTCGGGTGTCGTAGCCCAGGGGCAAGGCTCGGATGAACCCGTGGGCCTGGGCGGCATTCGCGGCCGCTTCGAGCTCGTCCCGCGTTGCGCTCGGTCTGGCGAGTAAGAGGTTCTCTCTCACGGTGGTGGAGAAGAGCAGCGGCTCTTGGGTCACCAACGCGAACTGCGCGCGCACGGAGTCGAGCGTGGCGGCTTCCACGTCCACTCCGTCAATCAGGATGCGTCCACTGCTGGGTCGCGCCTGGCGCAACAGGAGCGCAGTCAGGGTGCTCTTCCCTCCCCCGCTGGGACCGACCAGCGCAGTGACTTTTCCGACGGGGAGCTGGAGTGTGAGGTTGCGCAGCGCGAGGCGGTCTTCGTAGGCGAAGGAGACTTGTTCGAGGGTGATGGCCTGTCGCGCGGGAGGAAGCGCCTGGGCCGACGCGGGCTGCGGCACCCAGTTGGGCAGGTCGAGGATTTCGAAGACCCGATCGCCGGAGACCCCGGCGGCCAAGGCCATCTGCCCTACCCTGCCGAGCTGTTTTGCGGCGGTGTACGCGAAGACCAGGGCGGTGATGAAGGTAACGAAGCGTTCGGCCTCCGGCCCTTTGACGCCTGATGCGAGGAGGAACGAACCGGCAATGGCGAAAGCGGCGAAGAC
>JBQTKE010000624.1:0-13456 GCA_052386435.1 Myxococcaceae bacterium | reverse complement strand
AAGAGCACATTCGTCAATACCCGGATCAGTGGCTCTGGATGCACCGCCGCTGGAAGGGCGTGCCTCTTGCAGCACTTCCTCCGTCGACGCGTGGACGGGGGACAAATGGAACGGCGAGGGAGTCGGCAGGGAAATGATTTGCCCAAAGGTGGGTGTTGGGTAAGAGGCCACGTGTCGCTGCACGTCTACGCGCGGCGCACCAACTCAGCGGCGACGACACAGACATCGTCGCGCTCCTGAACCGACGGAGCGCCCTCTAACAGTCGCGCCAGGAGCACGTCCGAGGCGGCAGGGAGGATGGTCTGAAGATGTCCGACCAGCTTCGCGGGATCCTGGTCTGCGATCAGATCGTAGAGGCCGTCGGTGTAGAGGAGCAGGGTGTCGTTGGGCTCGAGCCGCGCGTATTCCGTGGGGTACTCCGGCCCTTCCACCAATCCGAGCGCGGGTCCGCGGCTTTCCGTGAGCGCCTCCGTCGTCTTGTTCCCTCGAAGAACGATCGGTCCCGGATGGCCGGCGTTGGCCCACTTGATGGATCCCGTGCTCACGTCGATCACCGCGTAGCAGGCAGTGACGAAGATGGGTGATCCCGTATGGCGCAGCGCGCGCAGGAGATGTCCATTAAGGGCGTGCAACAGTTGACTGGGATCGCCGCTGCTGGCGGCGAGGTGCTCGAACGAGGTGCGGATCATCGCGGTCACCAGCGCCGCGCGAACGCCGTGGCCCATCACGTCGCAGACGAGCACCCCCGCTTCGCGTTCGGACACCGCGACAATGTCGAAGAGATCTCCGCCGACTTCTCCCGCGGGAACGTAGCGGTGGTGAAACCGCAGCGCGCTTGATTGAGGCGTGGCCGCGGCGGGGAAGCAGGGCGGGACCTGGGGCAGGTAGCTGGACTGAAGCTCGCGGGCCATTCGCAGGTCCGCTTCCATTTCCTCATTTCGAGCGCGCAGCGCCGATGCATAGCGGGCCGCACGTTGCTCAGCGCGCTTGCGCTCGGTGAGGTCGATCACGAACCCAATGAGCTGGTGATTCGATCCTTCCAGCATCGCCGCGCCCACCAAGACTGGGACCCGTTCTCCTGTTCGCGAGATGTATTCCTTCTCCCACGGCAGCGCGATCCCATGCCGGCCCAGCTCTTCCATCGCCTGCGCGTCTTTAGTGCGATGCTCCGGGGGGGTGAGGTTCTCCCAGCGCAACGTCCGAACGTCGATGCTGTCGCGGGTGTAGCCGATGATGCGGAGGAACTCGTCGTTGGCGCCGCTGATGCCACCGTCGGTGTCTCCGAACATCACGCCGATGATGTTCGACTCGGCGAGGCGCCGGTGGCCTTCGCTGCGCCACAGCGACTTGAGTAGTCTCGCTTCAAGCTTGCGGCGTTTGGCCCGCTCCGCGTCGAGCAGCGCTTCCCGCTCCGCATCAAACTGCTCCGCGTTTTCCACGCCGGCCTCCTCCTTGGTGTCTAACGAACGCGCCGGCTGGCCGCGTCGGCGTCGCGGTCCACCGAGTGCTGCACGTGCGCCAGACTCTCCTGAACCATACGAATCACATCGTCGAAGCGCTCAGCATTCGCTTCATCAACTTGAACCAGAGCCTGGTGCGCCTCCAGTACGACGTCCGCCCAAGCGTCGCCCGTGGCGGCGGGGGCGGGGAGCTGGTGCAGCGCCTGCGGCCGCGGCGACGACTCCAGCTCCATCTGGCAGTAGCGCTCCACGCCGAGTGCGCGCAGACCTTCCAAGCAGCGGGGAGAGATCGCCGAGATGGCGAAGTGCGAATCCGGCTGATCGCGCAGCCGGAGACAACACCCGGCGAGCACGCCCAAGAAGGTGCTGTCGACATAGGTGCAGTTGCCAAGATCCAAGCGGAAGGCATGGGCACCACTCGCCTCCAAGTCGCTCAGGCAGCGCCGAAGTGCGGGCGCAAGCTGGTGCGTGGCGCGACCTTCGATTTTGAGAAACACCTCGGAACCGACGGTCCCGACCCAAATCTGCCCTGTGTTCGCAGTCGCCATAGAGCCCATGATGTGGATGGAGCAGCCGGAACGCTTCAACGTCGGCGGACCTGCTGTTCCCAGTTTGACATCCGTGTAGGCCGGAGAACGCTGGCCAGGTTATACCGCGATGCCTATGAATCCTTCTGCTTCCGTTGAAGTCCGGCAGGCCCTGCTGAGTGTGTCCAGCGGGACCTTGGGGACCCTGAGCGTAGATCCACACTGTCTTGGCTACCCGTTCCTCTCGGTGGTTCCGTATGCGCTGGATGCGCAGGGCACGCCGCTCCTTCAGCTGGCAGACATCGCGCAGCACACCCACAACAGCCGAGCAGACCCGCGCGCCTCGCTGATGATCCAGCAACCCAACGCAGAGGGAGATCCACAGAGCGCCTGGCGAGTGACCGTGTTGGGTAAGATCGCACCCGTCTCCGACGCGGCCTTGGACGAAGCGCTGGCCCGCTACGTTGAGAGAGTCCCGAAGGCGCGCGAGTACGAACAGACGCACAGCTTCACCCTTTACCGGCTGAGCGTGGAGCGCGTTCGCTACATCGGTGGCTTCGGAAAGATCTTCTGGCTGGACGGCAAGGACGCGCTTCGAGATCCGCAAGGCGCGGGATTGGCGGAAGCCGCGCCCGGAGCAGTCGAGCACATGAACAAGGACCACGCCGCCTCGATGGTCGAGATGTGCCAAGGCGTCTACGACTTCAAGCCCGAACACGCCGAGCTGATCTCAATCGATCGCGCGGGGATGTTGGTGAAGACCCGCGCGCCGGATCGCCTGTGTCATTTCAGCTTCGGAAAAGAGATCGACGCCGAAGGAATCCGCCCGGCGGTGATCGGAGTCATGAAACGAGCCCGATCCGCCCTCAGCTCGCCTGCCGCGTAGGAATCCCGCTCACCGTTCGAAGACGGCGCCATCGGTAGACGTAGGGAGGTAACGCGCTCGCGACACTGCCCGGCAGGACAAGATGGAGCCCGCGCTCAGGTCGGGTCTCCTGGTTTTCTAGGGGCCAAGCTCACAGACGTCGTTGTCGATCTGACGAGGTTGCGGATCTCGCGTCAGATGCAACCGGTCGCGCAAGACGAAGTAGCTCTCGCGCAGGGTGAACCGCACCTTCTCCTTCAAACTCTGAACTCGAGTGGTCGGCGTCGCAGACGCCGCAACCTGGACGCCCATTGATTCCGCGAGAACGACGGCGCGCCGGAGGTGCAGAGGATCACTCACCAACACGAACCGTTTCATTCCGCGCTTGCGACCGAGCGCGAACGCAAACTCCAAGTTCTCGCGCGTGGTCCGTGAGCACGCCTCGACGACGATGTCCGAATCAGGCACGCCCAGCTTGAGCGCCGTCCTTCGTCCCACCTCCGCCTCGCTGAGATCCGCCAGCTGTCGCCGGCCGCCCGTAAAGATGAGCGCTCTTACCTGGTGAGCAGAGTGCAGCTCGACGCCATGTCGAATCCGCTCCCGAAAAATCGGCGACGGCTCTTGTCCCCACGCTGCCGCGCCAAGGACGATCGCGGCGTCCGCTCTGTCCGGCGGCTCCGGATCAAACGTCGCGATCTCGATCGCTGTGGCTAGAAACACGCAGACCAGCACGCCCCCCAGCGTCACCGCGAGGCGAATGAGCCACGTCCGTCGAGTCCAGTGCCGCATCATTTGTGCCCATTGTGCAACCAGCGGGCCTGGAACGCTCGTTCTCAGAGCGTGATGCGCAGACCGACGCCTAGGTCGAACAGCGGGGCGTTCAACTTGAACGGGACGATCTGCCCGCCGACGTTCACGGTTTGGTCCAATCCCAGTCGGAACTCTCCGCCCAGCGAGCCGAAGTGGTACGCGCCGAACGCTTCCACGTTGAGGAAGCTGAGCACGCGCACGCCGTAGTTGAGCCGCGCGATGTACGACATGTCCGAGATGTTCCCGAGGACGGACAGCGTGAAGCTGGTGTTGTCCCAAGTCCCTGGCGCGGACGCGACGAGGTACACGCCGCCATAGTGTTTGCCCAACGCGAATGGCTGAAACGCGTCGTTGAGGAACAGGGCAGGGTAGAGCTGAAAGTCGTCGTAGCCGTCCGCGTTGTAGAAGTACTCGGCGCCGAAGATCAGAAGATCACTGTCGTTGTACGTGGCCGTGAAATTGAGCCCGAGCGTGCCGCTCAGTCGAAGGTCGGTTGCGCGGTACGGCTCAAATTGCGACAGCAGGTCCGCCGAGGGATCCAATTCGTCCCCCTTCAACCGGTAGAGCACGAACTGCGAGCCCTTTCGAATCGCCGCCTCACCGTAGACGTCAATCGGCCCAATGCCGGCGGAGAAGTCGACACCCACGCGCGGCTTCCGTCCTCTCTGCAGCACGCCATCGATTCCGATCTCCGCTGTCCCCAGAACCACTTCCGCGCGCGCCGCACCGCCGATCTCGCCCAGGATGTTGGCGGGTCCGAGGTTGTCGAAGAGACCGACCGCGTAGAAGTTCCACCCCTTCGCTTCCCAAGGAATGTGGATCTTCAACATGGACGCGCCGGTACGAGCATCGAACACGGCCAGCGGGTTCTTTCGCTGAGGGCTGAGGAAGTCGGTGGGGTTGAAGAAGCGTGACGTCCCCAGCTTCATGTGCTGCTTGCCGGCGGTGATGAAGACCGCGCGAGCAAAGTCAAAACGTAACCACAGCTGGTCGAGCACGACGGAAGGATTGGTCGCTCCCGTGGTGGACGACGCCGCGCCGGACGTTCCGTTGAGCGTGTCGTTGAGCGACCCGAACGGCGACGCCGCAGGATCGAGCGTGGGGTCGTAGGTGAGTCGCGCGAGGAGAAAGCCGCGGATGCGATCGCTGGGCCGCGCATCCATGTACGCGTCGACCAAGGTGGGAAGGTTCACGGTGGATTGGCGAAGGTCGACGTTCCGCTGCGTGGAGAGGTTGCCGCGCAGGTAGAGCATCCCGCCGATCTTCAGTGGGTCATCCACCGCCTCCGCGCTGGCGAAGCGATCCGTGGCCGCTGGGCCCCCCATGATCGAATCCTCGCGCGTGGGTTCTCCTTGGCCTTCCTTCGGCGCACCCGCGGGCTGGACCTGCCTTGACTGACCGCCTCCGCCGAACAGGTCTTCTTCCGCAGGTCGGTCCGTGGCGCTCGGCGCAGGGGTCGAACCTGCGGCGGATTGATCCGAGGTGCTTGGCGCCGCGCTCGAGTCTCCCGGCGGTGAAGCGGTCGCGCCAAACATCGCGTCCTCTGACGGCCGCTGCTCCACCTGCGCTTGCACTCGCGCCTTGCGAGATTTGCGCGTGGGCGCACGAGCCAAAGCGGCAGACGACGCCAACAACAACGCCAAGGCGATGAGTCGGGTCACGAAAGTAACCAAGGGGCTGCGGGTGAAACGACGGACTACCGGCTCTTGCTTTCCAGCCACGCCTTGGTGAACAGGTTGGCGTCCAGTGGCTTCAAGTCCACGCTCTTCATCAAGATGACGGTGGAGTTGGCTTTCTCCACCTCGTCGTAGATCCGGATCTCTTGCGGGAACCAGACGTCCGCCTTCTTCGACTCCGAATAGGTCTTCTGCCACTTCGGGTAATAGCTGGTCCGCATCTTCCGGCCGGAGAGCGCGTACTCCTCGCGCTTGAGGACGTTGGCGTTCGACTTGTCGATCCAGATCTTGATGACGGGGAAGGCCACGTCGATCCCTTCCTTCGATTTCAAGTTCAGGATCTCCGCTTGATATTGACCCAATTTGGCGGGGCCCTCGTAGGTGGGCTCGTACTCAATCGCCAAGCGCGACTCGTCGAAGTCGGCGCGACGTGAGTCCGTGCCGGCGATGCGCTCGCGTTCGGTCCGACGCTCCCATTTGCCCACGTTCGGGTCGTAGGACCAGAGGTTGTTGTCCAGGCGCAGGTAGCCTTTGCCCTGCTCACCCTTGGGCTTGGTGAACAGAATCATCAGCTTGTCGTCCGTGTCTCGCCGGTAGACCAACGCTTCGCGCACGGTGTCCGTCCTGTCCTTCTCCTTCTGCTCCAAATAGACGAGCGCCTTGTAGTCCCCGCCGTTGCGCTGACGATCGTCCACCGTCTCCAGCAGCTTGACCATCTCGGCCTTTTCCAGTGCGAGCGCCGGCTGAGCGGCCGCCAACGTGAGCAACGCACAAACGACCAGTGAGCGGGGCATGGTGATTCCTTGCAGGGTCTAGCCTGCGTGCTGCATGGCGGTGATGGGCTTGAGTCGCGCCGCGACGAACGCGGGGATGAGTGACACGAGCGACGTGCACCCCGTGATGACAGCGATGCCATAGAGGACGGACAGCGGGTTGACCTCGAAGTAGAGGGTGTCGCGCATGACGAACAGCTGCGCCTCGGGCGGCACGTGGACGTGCAAGGCGTTCAGGCCCGCGCAGAGCGCAATCCCCAACAGCGCGCCCAAGATCGTGGCGCTGACCGCGAGAGTGAAGCCTTCCACCACGAACATCCGCAGCACGCCGCCTCGCTTCATCCCCACCGCGCGCAGGGTGCCAATCTCCCGGGTGCGTTCGCGGATGGCGATCCACATGGAGCACATCAGGCCCACGGCGATGATGAACAGCGCCATACCCACCAAGATGAAGGTGAGCCCCCCCACCGCTTTGAGCGTCCAGGACATGAAGGAGATCTCGTCTTCCCAGGTCGTGATGTCCAGGCGCTGCTTGGTCCAATCCTCGCGGGTCACCTTCTCGAACTTCATGAAGAAGGCCTGCGGGTCGTTGTCCATCACGGTGTATTTCTCGCGCTCGAACACGTCGCGCAGACGCGCCTGGACGTCCTTCACCTTGCTCAGATCTTTCAAATACAGAAACACCGCGCCGGTGGTGTCCGCCTTGAGCTGGTAGAGGACCTTCAACGCCTGATCTGGGACGTAGACGTTCCACGACGAGATCATCCCAACGTCGGCGGCGATGGCCGCCACCGTCAGGTCCAAGGTGTTGCTGGTGCCAGACGGAGTGGGGGAGGAGAGCGTCAACGCGTCGCCGACTTTGACGTCCAGCTTCTTGGCCTGCCCTTCGAAGAGCAGCAGCGTGTTCGGCTTGCGCAGATCGTCCAGGCTGCCGCTGGTGACTTTCATCACCCGCCGGAAGCCAGGCTCGGTGTCGATGTTGATCGCCCCCACGCCCACCTGCATGGAGCTGGCCTCGCTGATCAGCTTGGCCCAGCCCCGCCCGCGCAGGGTGACGTAGTCCAGCTCAGGCACCTCGCGTTTGACGATCTCCACCACCTTGGCGACGTCGGTCACGATGGGTGCGGCTTGTCCAGGCGTGGGCTTGTAAAACCCACCGACGTTGACGTGGCCGGTCATCAAGGTCGTGGCCGACTCGAGCATCGTGTCTTCCATGCCGGTGAACAGCCCGAGCATGACAAGGAGCAGAGCGCTGACGAAGGCGACGACAGAGCCCAGCAGAATGCTGCGGCGCCGGTGCTGAAGCAGGTTCCGAACCGCGATGAGCCAGAGCATGGTCGTCAGTCCTCGGTCTGCATGGCGCGCAGGGGTGAGACGCGCGTGGCGATCCGCGCGGGGTAGAGCGCGGAGAGGGTGCAGGTGATGAGAATGGCAATGAACGCGGCGATGAGAATCTGCGGGTGTACGGAGGGGTAGAGCCGCGGACCGGAGAAGAAGAAGTAGAGCTCTTCATTCGGGGCTGGGATGCCCTGGCTCGCCAACCCGGTGACGACGAGCGCGCCCAGTCCCATGCCTAGAAACCCGAAC
Organism: Myxococcaceae bacterium; assembly: GCA_052386435.1. Classification (GTDB taxonomy): domain Bacteria; phylum Myxococcota; class Myxococcia; order Myxococcales; family Myxococcaceae; genus JBQTKE01. Next base: position 5,758 of record JBQTKE010000624.1, on the reverse strand, counting down.
ACGGTTCCCACCACCACCGTCTCTGTGAGCACCATGCTGAGCACGAACGATCGCTGCGCCCCTATCGCGCGCAGGGTTCCAATCTGACCAATGCGCTGCATGGTCGCGATCATCATCGCCAGGATGATCACCGCGAGCGCCACCACGAACATGATCGCCACGGCGACGTAGAGCCCGAACTTGGAGAACTGGACGAACTGACCAAACAGGCCCGCGGCCTTGTGCCAAGGAACGGCGCGCAGCTTGAGGCCCGCTTCTTTCCCCGCGCGGATGATGTCCTTCTCGCTTTGCTCGGCCTTGCGCTTGTCCTTGAGGATCACCGACGCGTTGAGCACCACGCCGTCATCCACTTCCTTCTGATCGAACGTCCGCGTCGCGAACTCGTTGCGTTCGAAGCGCCCCAGCTCCGCTTCTTCGGCGATGGACGCCGAGGCCCCTTCCACGATCATGCTGCCCGCACCGAACAGCGCATCCTCCGCCTGCTCTCGGCTCACGTCTTTGACCCCGGCCCGCTCTTTGAGCGTCTTGAGCTCGGCCAGCTTCTCCGCGGTGAGGTGTCCGTAGAGCTCGCGGAACGAAACCATGTCCATCAGCGCGAGCAAGCCCGCCAAGGGGGACTTCTCCAGGCCCTTGAACTGGAAGGTTCCGTAGATCTTCAAATTCACGGCCTGCATCGAACCGCTCTTGGTGAAAGCGCGAATCGTGAACAGGTCACCCACGCGCACTCGGTAGAGCTGCAGCAGCGGAGCGATCTCTTTGTAGAAGTAGTCGTGCCGCTCCTGGAAGTTAGCGTCGTCGGTGAAGAGGAAGATCGACAGCAGCTCCGGCAGCGCCGCGGTGGCGTTCTTGTCACCCAGGCCGCTGAGCACCTTCTCGTGCTTCTCCACCGTGGCGCTCTGTTTTTTCAGCTCCACGTCTTTGCGATCGTCCGCGTGGGCTTCCTCCACGTTCTTGAGGCTGGCGCCCTGGGTGCCTTTCCGAAGCACCCAGCCGCCCAGGCGGAAGACGTCGACGTCGGCTCGAATTTTCTCGCCCAGCTTTTTCTTTCGCTCCGCCAACCGCGTGGGTGCTCGAGTCGAAAGGTACTGGGAGAGCGACTTGGCCAGCCGCTGGGTCTTCAGGTTGTCGAGCTGAAAGATGATCTCGCGGACTTGGGTCTCGTTCTCTCGAACGAACCGCTCCAACTCTGGGTCGCCTTCAATCTTTCGACCATTGCTCAGGGCCGACTTGATCTTGTCCAAGCGTCGCGCCGTCTTGAGCTTGAGGATCTCCTCATAGAAGAACGCCGGGATCAGCAGGCCGCGGTGCCCAGGCGGAACCACCTCGCCTTGCACGACCTCCAGCGCAGGAAACGCCGCGCGGTAACGGGTGAAGTCGGTTCCCGCGTAGCGAATGCCCTGCATGTCCGCGTCCGCGATGAGCGGGGCGATCTTGTTCTCCAGCAGCTCCAGCGCGTCGAAGGGGTTGGCGTTAAAGCCGTCCCAGAACGACCGCGCGCCCACTTTTTCCAACGCCGCGGTGACCTCCGGATCGTCCGGCTTGTCCGAGAGCGCCGCCTTCGCGTTGGTGCGATCCTGTTGGAGCACGCGAATGAGCTGCTGCACGTGGTCCTTCTGACTGGCGATGCGCGCGGTGAGCTCCGGCGAAGCGCCCTTGCCCTTCAGCTCCTTGACGGAGTCGCGCAGCTCCGCGAGCGTGAGGTCAATGGTGTTGCCAGAGGTGATCAGCGCACCGCCCACGCCCATGGGCACGACCTTGTCGACGTTGGGCACGCTCTTGAGGGCCTTCTCCAGCTTCGCGTAGCTGTCGAACACGCCGACGTCAGAGTCTTCGCCCATCATTCCTCCGAAGAGCGAGAACTCCTCCTTGGAGTTGTCCGAGTAGACCTGAACGTCCCCCGCCACGCTGCCGACCAGGCTCTTGCTCATCGCCTCGTCCATGCTCTCCAAAATCGACGCGATGATGACGATGAAGAAGACGCCGAAGAGGATGATCAGCCCCACGATGATGTTCATCGGACTGGCGAAGAGATTGCGAAGGGAGATCTGCAGCAGGACCTTGAACTTGCCGATCACGACACCGCTCCAGAGCGAAGCGGGCCACCACCGTTCTGCGCGCTCAGCTCTTCGGGCGTCACCCGATCTCGCACCGCCCCGTCCTTGATGCGGATGATCGCGTTCGCGTGCGCCATGACCTTGGCGTCGTGGGTGGAGAAGATGAAGGTCGTGCCGTCCTTCTTATTCATCTCCTTCATCAGGTCGATGATGTTCTGTCCGGTCACTGAATCGAGATTGGCCGTGGGTTCGTCCGCCAAGACGATCTGCGGTTGGGTGACCAGCGCGCGCGCCACGGCGACGCGCTGACGCTGGCCGCCTGAGAGCTCGTTGGGGCGGTGCTTGGCGTGTGATTCAAGCCCGACCTGCTCCAGCAGTTTCCCCACGCGCTCCCGGCGCTCCTTCTTTTTGAGCTTGCGCTGCAACAGGAGTGGGAACTCCACGTTCTGAAACACCGAGAGCACGCTGACGAGGTTGAAGCTCTGAAAGATGAATCCAATCGTGTGTAGCCGCAGATCCGTGAGCTGGCGGTCGCTGAGGTTTTTGGTGTCTTGTCCCGCGACCTGAACGACACCGCTGGTGGCGGTGTCCACGCAGCCAATGAGGTTGAGCAGGGTGGTCTTGCCAGAGCCGGAGGGCCCGGCGATGGAGATGAACTCGCCCTTGTGAACCTCCAGCGAGACTCCGCGCAAGGCGGGCACGACGATTTTGCCCAACGCGTATTCTTTTACGACGTTCTGGATGGAGACGATTGCGGCCATGATGGAAGGTGCCTCGCGCAAAGCGGTCACAGCGTTGTGGTTGCATCCAAGGCGGTTGCATCCCAGGCGGGTGCGTCCAAGCTCTTGCGACCGCCGTCTTACGTGAGGACCGCGCTGCTCTGCATCAAAAAGACGAAAACCCGCGCCGGCGGTGCGTGCCGACGCGGGTCCGAGGGGCTTCATGGGGCGGGCTAAACCCGGATGGGTGTTAGTAGGTGGGGTTGCTGGGTTTCGTCCCGGGCTCCTCCGGAAGGGGGCTGGAAGGAATGCGCTCCGGCTCCGCGGGTAAACTGCTCCTGCCCATGTCCGACGACGGCAGTGACGGCACGGTCACATCGGAGCCACTGCTCCCGACGCTCTCCGAAGAGAAGCCGGAGCCTCCGGTGCCAGCGAGCCCGATCGACGTCGCCACGTTGTCGGTGGTGTTCTCCACCGTGAAGCTGGCGCGAATGTCCTGGCCTGCCTTGATGTCCTTGGAGGACTTGATGGCATCACCTTCGAAGCGCGTCTTGCTGTCGACCTTGATCGCCACCACCGCGCCCATGTGCTCGACGTAGACCGTCTTGCCCATGTGCTTCACCACCTTGCCGGAGATCTCATTGCTGGAGGTCATCCCGCTCTTGTCGCCCAGGCTAGGGGTCGTCGCGCCCGACGTGTTCAGGTCCGACGCGCCGGCCGTGCCGCTCCCCCCCGTCGCGCTCGAGGTGCTTTGGGTGCTGGTGGAGTCCGGGTGAAGGGTTGTGGATTTGTCGAGGCTCTTGTTGCCGCCTGCGAATGCCGTGGTCGCCATGGCCGCGACCAAACCAATGAGGATCTTCTTCATGGGAGTGCTCCTGTCTGTGTGTGTGTGGAAGCGTTTGAAGAAAGCTAGGTGCGCTCGCCGCAGCTCGCCGCCTCCCGCCACCGGTCGCCTGCCAACCAGGGGAGAGTCCTTCTTGCGGGGGCCAAGGAGCTTGGATACGGTCCTCACACCGCATGCCACCCTCCAAACCGCCCCCCGAAGCGCCCCCGACCGAGCCGCTCTATCCCTCCATTGAAGGGTTCATTGAGTACGCAGGCCAGCCGGACGTGGATCAGCTTTTCGGTGATCTAAAGGAGGCGCTGTCGGGAGTAAAAGGCCCCAAGACCGAACAGGCGAAGAAGGCTCAAAAGGCGGTCGAGCGCGCCACGGAATTACTCGAATATTTAATTTCGGTTCGGACCGGTCTGGAGCAGGCGAAGCCTAAGTCCAAGAAATAAGGGCCCTTGTACGCGCGGTCCCGACCTTTCTAGACTCCTAGGAAACCTTCGGCGGCTTTTCCCGATAACTAAGAGGAACGGTCGTTCGCAGTGTTTGGAACGCCCCGCTGAGGAGATGCATCCGTGACCACGCAAAACAATCGTATCGACCCCACGTCGTCCACTTCGTCGGTTCGTCAGTCGACCAACCTGACCATCGACCGCCAGACCCCGAAGACGGACTTCGGAGATCGCGTGAAGTACGGCCTGGAGAGCGCGGCCGGCGCGGTTGCTCAGGGCGCGGCCCTGGCTGCTCCCTTCGTCCCGGGTGGCGCCATCGTCTCCGCGGCGGTTTCTTCGGTCGGCTCGATGAGCGCTTCGGCCGGTAACGTCGGCTCAGTCGGTTCCGCCGCGGTCGGGGCGCAGTACGCGTCCGGCGCGCTGAGCACGGTGGGCGCGGGCGGCGGCGGCATCAACACCACGGTCGGCGCCAACACCGGCGTCGCGACCCCCAACTACTCCGCCGGCACCGGCGCGACGTCGGGCGGCTCCACCAGCAACGTGGGTTCCATGAACAGCGAGCTGATTCGGGCCCAGCAGGAGAACGCGGAGTTGATGAAGGTTCAGATCTCCATGCAGCGTGAGAACCAGGTCTTCAGCACCGTCTCCAACGTGCTCAAGACCCGTCATGACACCGTGAAAAACACCATCGCCAACGTCCGCTGATAGGATGCCGGCATGGCCGACGCTTCGAACATCGCCCACAGTCTCGTCCCGCTCTCCAAGCACCAGGCACGGATGCTCTTGGAAGCGGGGTACCTCTGGATGGACCTGGGCCAATTCGACAAGGCCAAAGATGTGCTGACCGGGGTGGCAGCGCTGATGCCCAAGAGCGAAGTTCCTCAGCTCGCTCTGGGCACGCTCCATCTGGCGCAAGGACAACACGACAAGGCGTTGCAGGCGTATCGCTTGGCGCAGAAGTTGGCGCCCAAGTCCGGTCTGCCGCGCGCCCACGCAGGTGAGGCGCTCCTCTTCTTGGGGAAAATCCCCGAAGCGCTCAAGGAGCTGAAAGCAGCTCAAGACGTGGAGCCGGACGGCGATGGTGCGCGTCTGGCTAAGTCCCTTATCCAGGCGCGTGATGCGGGCGCATTGCCGCCCCCCGCGCCTTCGAAGACGAAGTGAGGAGGGTAGCAGCAATGGGTGTAGGTCCTGTTGGCGGCGGTGGAAGAGGTCCGAAGGGGCCCAAAGGCGTTGGCGGCGGTAAAGGCGCGGCGGGTGCGGGCAAGGCTGGCGGCGCTGGCAAATCCTCCTTCGGTGGCAAGGTCGACAAGGCGGAGTCGCTGGTCGGTGCGTCCGGTCTGGTCGGTTCGGGCAACGTCGGCGCGACGGATCCGGTGAGCGCGTCGGCGCTGGAGATCGTCCGTCAGCTCAAGTCCGGCGAGATAAAGAGCCGGGATGAGGCGAGAAAAAAGCTGATCTCGACCGTCCTTAAGGAAAAGTTGCACATGCAGTCTAAACTCATGACCGACCGCATCGCAGATGCGCTGCAGGACGACCCGCACTCTAGCCAAGTGTTGGAACGCATCCTGTCGAAAGGATAATGGGCGACCGCGTGGGGCTTGGAGAGGACAGGAAGCAGGTTCTCGAGAAGTACGGTCCGTACGTTCGGTCTCTGGCTTCGACCGTGCGCAAGCAGTTCAACGCGCAGTTGGAGTTGGAAGAGCT
>JBQTKE010000623.1:0-3021 GCA_052386435.1 Myxococcaceae bacterium | reverse complement strand
CTGCCCCTCTACAGCTTCCTCTGTCTGCTCCAAGAGGACGGGTTTCACACGGAGGTGCGAACCGAGGCTCCTCGCGATCCAGCGCCGGATCACAGATGGGTCTGTCTCTCCGAGTCAGAGGGAGATCTGACGATCGATCTGCGAAACCCGGAGCACGCGGCACTCTCGACTGAGGGCCCGCGCGTGGAGCAATTCCCGCAGCTCGAAGAGCTCGCGGCGACGGGACCTGAAGGTCACTACGCGCATGAGCTGATCGTGCCGTACGTACGCAGAACGCAGCGTCCACCCCGCTCGCGCCCGATTCCAAAGCTCACCGCCCCGCCCGAACCGCGAGGTGAGCCGGATGCGTCGTGGCTCTACCTCAAGCTCTATTGCGGTGTGGTCACCGCGGACCGAGTGCTGCGAGAGCTGATCGCGCCGCTCGCCCAGGAGCAATGGTTCTTCGTTCGCTACGCGGACCCTTTCCCCCATCTGCGCGTGCGTTTCAAAGGCCGTCCTGACCTTGAAGGCCTCACGTCCTCAGCTCTGCTCTGGAAAGTGGAAGGAGGCGCGTATGTCCCCGAGCGCTCCCGCTACCCTGATCTCGCGCTCGCGGAGCGGTTGTTCTGGCGGAGCAGCGAGCGCGCGCTGAGCGTCCTTCACCTCGACGCCGACTCGCGGTGGAGGCACGCACTGTCACGAGTGGACGGACTGCTCACCGCCGCGGGACTTTCCCTCTCGCAAAAGCGAACACTGACCCGCGCGGCACGGGATCAGCTCTCCGCAGAGCTGGGCATCTCCAGGGACCTGCTCTCGCCCAAGTTCCGAGCGCTGCGCGCCGAGCTGGAGACGCTCATCAGTGAGCCCCAAGCGCGCTTCGACTTCACCCCGGATGAGCAGCCCCGCGTGCGCGCCATGGTGATGGACCTCGCGCACATGGACGTAAACCGGATCCTTCAGAACAACCCGCGGCCGCAGGAGCTGGTCATCTACGACTTCCTCGCGCGCCTCTACGACTCAGCGACAGCGCGGTCAGCAGCGCGGGAATGAGCGTCTGCGGAGTGAGTCCCATCCCGCCCAACTCTGGCGCAGGGTTCGCGCCCGAAGACGTTTCCAGTCCGGTCGACGGCTCCACCACGAAGAAGCCATCTGCGCGCAGCCTCGCCACATTCCGCGCGATCGCCGGTTTGCACCACATGGTCGCGTTCATCGCGGGTGCGATGACAACGGGCGCTTCGGTGGCGGCGACCACCAAGGACAGAAGATCCGAACAGGCGCCCGCGGCCAGACGCGACACCGCGTGGGCGCTCGCCGGGGCGATCAGCACCAGCTCCGCTGAATTGGCCAGCTCCACGTGCGGGACCTTCGCCTCTCCCACGGACGTGTGCGCGTCCGTCCAAACACCCATTCCGAAATACGCGAGCGCCTCAGGCACCACGAACTTCCGTGCGGCATCAGTGAGGATGATGTCCAGGCGATCGCAGAACCCGTAGAGCAGCGGCAGCGCCAAAGTCGACGCATGGATCGCTTGCACCGCACCGGAGATACCCAGCACCAAGTGGCGGCACGGTTTCGTTGGCTTTGTCCGCGGTCGCGGCTTTTGCGCGGGCACGATCACGCCCTGATCCAGCAACGCGCTCAACGTCCGCGTCTGCTCCGCGCTGGCACCTTGCGCGAGTGCTTTGCCAGGCACCGGCAACACTGCCTTCGCCAAGGCCGCCGCAAGCCACTCGACGTCCACGGGCGAGATCTCAACCAGCTCGCCATTCGCTCGACAACAGATCACCTGCTCACCGCGACTGAGCACGGCGAACGACGAATCGCGCACGTAGAGCTGGGTCGGCTGCAACTTGGACAAGGTCCCTCGAGGTTAGGGGCCCGCCGCGCTCTGTCAATTTCGCTGCGCCAAACCGTACTTCAACAGCCAAAGCTCGTATTTTCCCGCAGGCATCCCCTGCTTGCCCGCTTTCTCCAGCGCGACGAGCGCGGCTTCCACTGCTTCCGCGTCCGGCAGGTAGTAGGCGGGGAGCGCACGTTTTCCCGCCAGCACCTCTCGGCCCGCGTCGCTGATCCGCACGCGTTCGACAAAACCGGTCGCATAGTGACCAAAGGCCTTGAGGTAAGGCGGATGTCGATACGATCGCCGCGCTTTGCCCAACGGAGTCCGTACCGCGCGCGCCCCCAGCTCACGCCAGAGCGCCGCGTGCTGCTTCATCACCACGTCCCACCCAAACAGATTGAGCGCGCGCCGACGTGACGCCGCACCGAGCCTCTTGCGCAACGGCTCCGAGCGAATCAGCGCATCGAGCGCATGGAACATCGCATAGGGATCAACGGCCGTGCTCTGGGCGAGCGCCAAATGATCATCCCTGCCCTGCCAGTCGCGCAGCGGCGCCAGCGCTTCGCGGACAGGATCCACCTCGCGCGCCATCCACGTGGGAATGAGAAACCCCGTCTCAGTCGTCACCGTGTCTCGGTAGCCATCCCAATCTGATACGACTTGCGGAACACCGCAGGCCATCGCTTCCAGAGGGGTCAGCCCAATCGTCTCCTGAATGTTGTCCACGGGAGAGAGGAAGATGTCCGCCGCGGCGTGCAGCACGTGGCGCTGCGCGGGATCCACGCCTGGAATCACCTTCACCCGCTTCGCAATGCCCAGCGCGCCCGCGTAATCGTTGAGCACCGCCTGTTCCTGCTGCAGCGGCGTGCCAGCGATCACCAACTGCAGCGAGGGATGCAGCTTCAGCAGCCGCTCAAAAATCGAAAGCGTGGGGAGCAGATCCGCTTTGTCCGCCACCGACAGCCGGCCAACCCAAAGGAGCATCAGTCCCTTGTCCGGAAGCTTGAGCGCGCGCCGACAGGCCACCTTCGGACGCGGGCGAAAGCGCTCCGTGTCCACGCCCAGCGGGATCAACTCCAATCGCCCCTTGTAGGGAATCGGTTGCGGCAGTCGATCCGAGACGTGTTGCAACAGCGCCTCGATTCCTTGGCGCGCCGCCACGGACGTGCAGATCACCGCGTCGTACGGACGCACATCCTCCA
>JBQTKE010000622.1:0-8674 GCA_052386435.1 Myxococcaceae bacterium | reverse complement strand
TTCCCCAAGTTCTCGCCCCGTGCGGTGTCGAGCGCGGCCTGAACTTCGGCGCTCTGAACGGCTCCTACGTCGGGGCGGAGGACACAGCGCACGTAGGCCTTCTGTCCCGTCACGGGCGTGGGGTCTTCCAGCCGAAGGTCGAAGCGGTTCTCACGTGGTTCCTGTCCCAAGGTGGTGAATCCCAGCTCGTTGAAGAGACGCGAGGTGACGCTGCCCAGCTCGGACAGGCTCAGCCGAGTCACCCCTGCAGCGTCTTCGGGCAGCCCGGTGCTGGAGAGCGTCTCCGTGGGCCCTCCTCGTGCGAACAGCGCGAGCACGAGGAAGAGCAGGATGACGATGGCTCCGGCGATAAGAGGCGTACCCATTCAGCTTGGGCGGCCTGCGTCGACCAGCTTCTGCTTGAGGAAGAACACGAGGGTGAGCGTGGTCAGCTCGCGGTTCTCTTTGCGCCGGAACCCGTGGCCTTCGTTGAGGGCGAGCAGGTACCAGACGTCTTTGCCCTTCGCCTTGAGTGCCTGAACGAGCTGCTCGGCTTCGCTCTGCGGCACGCGTGGGTCGTTCTTGCCTTGCTGCACGAAGAGAGACGCCTGAATCTTATCGACCGCGTTCAGAGGAGAAATTCGCTCTTGCACCGCGCGAACTTCGGCGATCCGCTCGTCGCCGTACTCCACGCGCCGCAGGTCGCGCCGGTACGCCTGGGTGTTCTCGAGGAACGACGCGATTCGACTCACGCCCACGATGTCCACCGCGGCCTTGAAGCGGTCTGGGTAGAACGCGACGGACGCTAGCGTCAGGTAACCGCCGTAGGAACCGCCGACTGCGGCCACGCGCGTGGTGTCCAGGTCAGGCTGGGAGGCGATGAAGTCCAACGTCGCGCCAATGTCCTTCAGGCTCTCCTCGCGCTTGATGCCGTCATCCGCGGCGAGGAACGCCTTGCCGTAGCCATCAGACCCGCGCACGTTCGGAAGCAGCACGGCCATCCCCAGCTCCACCAAGAGCTGCGGCGAGCTGGAGAACTGGGGCCGGCTCTGTCCTTCCGGACCGCCGTGCCACATCACGACGACCGGAATCCTCCCTGTGACCTGCTTCGGCTTGTAGAGGAACGCCGGCAGCTGCAGGCCGCTGGCTGGGTAGCGCACCAATGTGGGGGTGACGAAGCTGCTGGTGTCCAGACCACCCACTTCGCTCTTCGTCCAGCGGGTCAGCGCTCTGTTCTTCAGTGACACCTTCCAGACGTCACGCGGCGAGGTGGGCGTGTCGATGCTGAAGGTGAGAAGGTCGCTGGAGCCCGTTGCGAAGCGGATGCGGCCCATCACTCCCGCGGGAATGGCCAGCGGCGTGACCACCTTGCCGCGCAGGATGTAGAGCTTGGAGTAGCCGTCTTCGTTCACCGTGAAGGCCACCGTGCTCTTGTCCGGGGCGACCTCAATCGACTCCACGTTCCAGATCAGCTTCGGGGCGAGCGGTTCCAGCACGCCGGGCTTGTCCACGGCGATGCGGCGCAGGCTGAAGAACTCGGAGTCGCGATCGGTTGAGACCAGCACGGACTTGCCGTCCGCGGAGAACACGGCATCCCGCACGCCGGCCTTGCCGGCCTTGCTCACGTCCGGCGTGAGCGGGTGGCGGCTGTGGTCTTTGAGATCCACCACGTAGAGGTCGGAGTCGTCGATGGCGCGCTCGGTCTGCACCAGCAGCCAGCGACCGTCCGGGGAGAACTCCAGCGGCTGGTGACTTCCCTCCAGCTCGGTGACCCGCTTCGCGCTCGACGGGTCGCCCAACGTCGCGAGGTAGACATCCGTGTCTTTTCCATTGCGACCGGTTCCGCTGTACGCGAGCTGCTTTCCGTCGCGCGAGAGGGCGAAGGCTTCGTGTCGGCTCTTGCCGTCGGTCAGTAGTTGGGCTCTTCCGGTCTGCAGGTCCAGCTTGAACAGCTGATAAAACTCTCCGCCGCCCTTGTCCTGCCTGTAGACGATGCTCTTGCGATCGTTCGGCACGAAGCGAGCGCGGGAGACTGGCTCTTGAAAGAACGTCAGCTGTTCGCGCGTGCCCAGTGGCTGAACCACCCGGTGAAGCTGTTGCGTGTTCCCGAACCGCGTGGTGATCAGCAGCTCTTTGCCGTCCGGTGACAGATCTTCCACTTCCGCGCCCCGAACTTCGGAGTATTGACGCACGCGTTCGGTGAGATCCGCGGGCAGTGCGGGGACTCCGCTGAGGAGAATGTTCTCATTGGACGGTGCCGGCTTCGCGTCAGTCTTTGTGACAGATGCGGCGTGCAGCAGCAGCGTGGCGATTGAGAGGGGCAGAAGGGACATGTCGTTTCCTTTGAGGTCGCGAAAAGTAGCCTGTCCTTAGCTCGTTTTCAGGTAGGGTGCGCGCAGGCATGGGTTCCGAAGAACAGGATGCTCGGCGGGTTGAGATCGTCCCGGTGAAGAACGAGGGCGAGCTCTTTCAGGCGCTCGCGATCCGGGAGATTGTCTTCATCGAAGAGCAGCACGTCCCCGAAGGCATTGAGCGCGACGCGGAAGACGCGACAGCCTACCACGTGATGGCGGTGGAGGGCGGACACGCGATTGGCACCGGCCGACTGTGGATGCTCCCCAAACCACCTGAAGGCGAAAGCGGACAGTGGGGGCAGATCGGCCGCATGGCAGTGCTCCAGTCCAGCCGCAAGGGCGGCACCGGATCAAAGCTGCTCACCGCGCTCGAGGCCGAGGCTCAGAAGCGAAAGGTCGTGGGGATCGTTCTCCACGCGCAGCTCGCTTCCATGGATTTCTACAAAAAACACAACTACCAGCCGAAAGGCGCTGTCTTCGAGGAGGCGGGCATGCCGCACCTCGAGATGCACAAGAAGCTCTGAGGGAGGCACACCACATGAAACTGTCCGAACGTTTGAAGGCGATCGTCGAAGAGCGCAGCCTGCTGAAGCACCCGTTCTACCAGGCGTGGTCAGAGGGGAAGCTCAACCAGGAGATCTTGCGCGACTACGCGGGTCAGTACTTCGCGCAGGTGGAGGCGTTCCCGCGCTTCGTCTCCTCCGTGCACAGCCGCTGCCCGGAGATCTCCGCGCGCAAGGTGCTGCTGGAGAACCTGATCGATGAAGAGATCACCGGCACGGACCACCCGGAACTCTGGATGCAGTTCGCGGAAGGCCTGGGCGCGGATCGCGAGGCGGTGCGCAATGAGACCCATCTACCGGAGACGAAGGCCACGGTGGAGAAGCTCTTCGAATTGACCAGCCGCGACTGGACCCAGGGCCTCTGCGCGCTCTTCGCGTACGAGTCGCAGGTTCCGGACGTCTCAGCGTCCAAGATCGAAGGGCTGCAGAAGTTCTACGGCATCTCGGATGATCGGACCCTGGCGTTCTTCAAGGCTCACATGAAGTACGACGTGCTCCACTCCGCTCAGGTCGCCGCGCTCATCGACGAGCACGCCAACCCGGAGACCGCGGAACAGGCCACGCGTGAAGCAGCCGACGCGCTCTGGGGCTTCCTCGACGGCGTGAGCCGCGAAGCCGGCATCAACTGCACGCACTAGAAAAGATCGGGCGCCGCGAGAACTTGGCGGCGCCTATCGGATCTCTTCACGGAGCCCGTCTTTCGCGAGAAGGACGGGCTTCTGCCTTCGAATGCGCCGACCGGTGCGCGTTTTGTCCTGATCCTTTTGACAAAATGCGCAGTCGAGTTGCGGCCATCGGCGCATGGCGCTCTGCGGCCTCGTCGCCACAGAGTCGATCCAGGAAGTCTCCGAGCAGCAGTGCGCGCTTCGCGTTCTGCGCGCGAAGCTCCGCTGCCCTTTGCTCGAACCGCGCCTTGAGGTGCTGGACGCGAGGGCTGCGCTCCTTCGCGCCAACAACCTGCGCAATCACGTCGACCATGCCCAGCGCATTCGGCTCATACAGCCCGATGTCATTGTCTTCGATGTACTGGACGTGCGCGCCTTCCGTGCCGGGGATGTAGTGGAAGAGCATCAGCGGTCCGCAGCGCGTCTCGAGCAGCTCCTGCAAAGACGCTGGCGCCAAGCTGCCCAAGACCGGGAAGTCCGCCAGCTGCTGCAAGCTCGCCATGAGCTCCGCGCTGACGAAGCCGAAGACAGCAATCTGCGGAGCATTTGCGACCTTGGCTCGAAGCGCGCTCTCGAACTCGGCGTTGCGGCCGCAGACCACGATCGTGTTGATCCGATTGAGCAGCTTAGGCTGAGCGAGCAGCGCATCGAGCACCGGATCCGTCTTCTCCGTCCACGCGGAGCCGCCCAGGAAGATGACCGTGGGCCTGAAGGGATTCAAAGGTCCCAGTCGCGAGTGTTCCTTCTTGAGCTTCGCCCAGAGCGCCGAACGATCAGAAGGACGCGGCTTGAACGACGGCCGGGTCAGGAAACCCGAGAGGTGGATGATCTCCGGCGCGAAGCCGCGATCAGTGAGCAGCCCCTCGCGGGTGGCCGAGTCCATGGTGATGCAGAAGTCGCCGCGCAGGTCCTCCTGCTCCGGGAAAAAGCCGCGGGTCGCCGCCCCGTAATCAGGGATCGCGGACACCAAAGGGACGTCCATACCCAGGTGCCGGCGAGCGCGCGCGAACATCATGGAGAGAACGAGGTGGGTGGAGACGACCACGTCCGGCCGCGTCTGTTGGAGGAGCGCTCGCACCTCTCTGACGATCCCGGGATAAGCCAGACTCACCACCCGCACGCCCAGATCCACGTCGCTGAGGTCGTAGACCGTCTGCTGAACGTGGGGGATGTGGTGGATCACGAAGTCGTAGAAGCCGCTGATGCGGGTGTCTTGGCTGTCCCAGACGATGGGGTCGAAGCGGTCGCGCCGCGGATCCACCGCGCCCAGGGCCTGTGCGAAAGAGTCGCGGAGGGCGGTGTGACCTCCGCCCACGTTCATCGTGGCCAGCAAGACCTTCCGAGGCATAGGCGTCTCTCCCCATCAAACGTTGAAACGCGTGCTGTGTAGTACAGCGGGCGCCGGGAACAAAGCCGCGCCCTCGGAGAGGGCTCGAGCGATTGCGCTGTGCGCCTTCACCCAAACCCCAGAGGGAACTAGGTTAAGGAGCTATGGCCGAATCCCCGTTGGTCTTTCCCCCGGACTTCACTTTTGGCGTCGCGACCGCCGCGTACCAGGTTGAAGGGCACATCGAGAACGACTGGTCTGATTGGGAGCGCGCCGGAAAGCTCAAGGATCCCGCTCACCGGAATGGCCGAGCCGTGGATCACTGGAACCGTTTCGAAGAGGACGTTCAGCTCACCAAGGACGTGGGGGCCAGCGCGTTCCGCATCTCGCTGGAGTGGGCGCGCATCGAGCCGACGCGCGGCCGATTCGACGAAGCGGCGATCGACTCGTACCGCCAGCGACTGCTGAAGATGCGCGCGATGGGCGTTCAGCCGGTGGTCACGCTCCACCACTTCACCCATCCCAACTGGTTCCACAGAGAGACGCCCTGGCACGAGCCCCAATCGGTGGACGCCTTCCGTCGCTACTCCAAGGTCTGCGCGCAGATCCTCAAAGGTGTCGACGCGATCGTCTTGAGCTTCAACGAGCCCATGGTCCTGCTGTTGGGCGGCTACATCCAGGGGATCATTCCGCCGGGAATCGCTGACGGAAAGAAGGCGATGCTGGCCATTGGCAACATCGCGCGCTGCCACGTCGCCGCGCGGGAAGAGATCTTCGCTGAGTGCGGCAAGACGGCGATGGGCACCTCCCAGAACGTCTTGGCCTTCGCGCCTGACAGGATGTGGCACCCGCTGGACCGTGCGATCTCACGTCTGGCTGCGGAGGCGTACAACCACGCGTTCATCCGCGCGCTCTGCACCGGTGATCTGCGGATCTTCATGCCGGGCATCGCGTCCACGAAGCAGAAGATCGAAGGCGGTCGCGACTCGATCGAGTTCGTTGGGCTGAACTACTACACGCGGACCCACCTGCGCTTCATTCCGCGGCCTCCGTTCGTGCAGTTCCACTACCGCGACGTGCTCAAGCGCGGCCTCACCCACATCGGTTGGGAAGATTATCCGGAAGGGTTCTCGCAGATGGTGTTGGAGGCCAAGCAGTACGGGCTGCCCATCTGGATCACCGAGAACGGCATTGATGATCGCCAAGGTGATCGCCGGCCGGGCTACCTCTACAACCACTGGAAGCAGCTGCTGACCGTGATGCACCAGCACAAGGTCGACGTGCGCGGCTATCTCTACTGGGCGCTGATGGACAACTTCGAGTGGCTGGAGGGCTGGGGGCCGCGCTTCGGCCTCTACCGCGTGAACTTCGAGACGCTGGAGCGCCAAGCGACGCCTGCGTGCCACTACTTCCGGAACACCTCGCGAACGCGTCAGCTCCTCGAACCCTCCGGAGCCGCGCTGCTTGCCACCCCGTAGCCTCTGGCTGCGCAAAGATCGCTTGAGCGTCGAGCTCCTCCCAGCGCTGGGCGGAAAGCTCCGCACGCTCTCGCTCGACGGTGGGCCGAACCTGCTGCTGGAGCCGCCGGATCTTCCGTACGCGCCCGCAACCTCGATCACGCCCTTCGAAGAGCGGGACACCAGTGGTTTCGACGAGTGCTTCCCCACGGTGGCGGAGTGCGTGTCTCCCGACGATCCCTCGGTGATGTTGCCCGATCATGGCGAGCTGTGGCGGGTGCCGTGGGAAGGAGATGGGTGGCAGCTGCAGGCACAGAGCTCGCTGGGCCTCTTTGACCGACGACTCACGATCGAAAGAGCCGTGCTTCGGATCGACTACGCGCTGAAAGCGTCGCGCTCTGGTCGCTATCTCTGGTCCGCGCACCCTCTGCTGGCCGCGAGCACCGGTTCGACGGTGGAGCTTCCGCCCGAAGTGACCTCGCTGTGCGTCGAGTGGAGCTCGGTGTCTGCTGAAGCTCAGACGGTGACGTTGCCCGGCTCGGATCGTGTCGATGGGCGCGACGGGACGATGCCAGGACTCGGCTCGCGTCCCGCCAATGGGGCCTACGGGACGATGGAGTGGCCTGGCCCTTATCGCGTGGATGGGACGCTTGGTACCGCGTTCAAGCTCTTCACGGACAAATTGGCAGAGCGTTGGTGCGCGTACCACGACGCTCGGACAGGGCATTCGCTGCGGTACACCTTCGACGTGCCGTACCTAGGCGTGTGGATTTCCCAGAACGGTTGGCCCACCTCGCGCGCTGCAAAACACTTCACCGTGGCCTTGGAACCGTGTTCGGGTCGCCCTGACTCTTTGGCAGTGGCCGCCGCACAAGGAACGTGTCCCAGCATCGCCGCGGGTGAGGTTCACCGCTGGACGATCGAGATCGCACTCACCAAGCGCTGACGGTTGCCCTAAGCTCCGGTCGGTTTTCAAACCGAAGGAGGGGCACGTGGAAGGCAACTGTAAGGCATTGAGCCGCAGGGACGTGTTGGTGGTGGGAGGGGCGGCAGCGTTGTTCGGCCTGGAAGGCTGCGCGTTGCTCAAGGGCGGCGCCACGCACCCCACGTTGAACCCCAGCTCCGCGCGACTGGAAGGCGGCGTTTTGCGCATCCCGCTCTCGGAGCTCTCAGCGATTCCCTCGGGTGACGTGTTGGAAGTGAAGTCCGCGAATGAGTACCCGGACCTCCTCATCACGCAAGGCGAGGTCGCTGGCACCTACCGGGTGATCACCGCGAAGTGCACCCACCGCGGCTGCATCGTGGATTGGAAAGCGGAGAAGCAGGAATGGGAGTGCGCCTGTCACGGTTCGCGGTTCGCTCCGCAAGGTGCCGTGTTGGAAGGGCCGGCAGATGCACCTCTAAAGGCGCCCCAGGCGACAGTGGAAGGCGATCAGCTCGCGATCCAACTGGGAGGCCTCAAGGCGTAGCGCCCACCGTGACGCGAATTCTCCTGCTGATTCTGAGTCTGCTCTCCGCCGCGGCGGCCGCGGCGAACATCGTTCCGCCCGGAGCCCAGTGCCCCGGGCTGCCGCCTTACCCTGCGTCTGAAATCGCCACTCAGCGCGCGGGCAAAGTGACTGTGCGAGTGACGTTGGATGAGGGCGGTACGCCCACGACCTTCGAGGTTCCAGAAGGGCAGGGGATGGGGACCCCGTTCGACGAGACGGCGATCGACGGTGCGCGTGCGTGCACGTTCACCGCGGCCACGCGCGAAGGAAAACCCGTCGCCGCGGTGATCGAGCTGGCGGTGGACTTCAATCCGCCGCCGTTGCCCGCGGTGCTAGAAGGAACGGTCGTCGGGGAGCTGGGACAGCCTCTGACAGGCGCGGGAGTGAGCGCGCCGGGCGCGACCGTGCTGACTGATGCGGAGGGCCGCTTTCGTCTCGAGCTCGCGGTACCCGGTGACGGCCAGTTGTGGGTGACAGTCGCCAGAGCGGGCTACGCGGAGAATGTCTTTCCCGAAGCGCTCAAGGCGGGCGAGACCAAGCGGCCGCGTTATGCGCTGAGCAAGGAGACGATCCTCGAGACGCGGGTGACCGCGAATCGGCTGCTCCCCGATCTGCCTGAGATCGACAAGACGCCGCAGGTCAGCCGCTTTCAGATCGCGCGTGCGGACATCGATCGCACCCCGGGCGCGCTGGAGGACGTGAACCGCGTCATTCAGCAACTGCCGGGTGTGGTGGCGGACCCGGATCTCCTCGCGACCTTCTTCGTGCGAGGAGGCGGGCCGGAAGAAGTCATCTTCTACCTAGACGGCGTGCCGCTCTCGAACCCGTTTCACTTGGGC
>JBQTKE010000621.1:0-5220 GCA_052386435.1 Myxococcaceae bacterium | reverse complement strand
TGCTCCGCTAACCACCGTGGTTATGTGTGTAAAGCCTGACCCCGGCCTCACGCGAGCGCGTCGAGACGGGCCTTGAGCTGAGCCGGATCCGAGAGCGGAGCTTCGCACGCGAAGTCTTTGCACAGGTAAGCGGTCGCCTTCCCCTGCTGCGCCGTTTTCCCTTCGAGCGCCGCCGCCAGCGACGCGGGAACAGCGCTCCCCACCTCATGAGCGTGGACCGCGAGCGTGGGCGCGAACTGACCGTTGAGCAAGTTGAGCAATCCACTCCACTGCGCTTTGGGCCCGACGACTGTCACCTCCGCCGCGCCGTCGAGCAACGTGTCCGCGGCGAGCCAGAGATGCCCATACCCAAACGGGTTGCGCGCCATCTCATCACGCATGCGCTTGAGGTACGTCGCCGCTTGCTCAAGATGAGCGCGGTTCCCCGTCAACGCGGCCAGAGCAAGCTGCGTCTCGGTCAGCGTTGAAGCGCCTGACGGAAACGCGCTGTCGTGAAGCGCGTAGGGCGGCACCAGCAGATCCGCGGTGCCTCGAGGCGCGGAGAGATAGGCCTGCTTCTCTGCGTCCCAGAACAACTCCAACGCGCGTGCAGAGATCGCGAGCGCGGCGTCCAGATACTTCGGCTCGAACGTCGCCTGGAAGAGCGCAACGAGCCCGGCCGCGAAGTCGCCGTAATCCTCGATAAGGCCGTCGATCTTCCCCACGCCATCCTGGAACGAGCGGCGCAGTCGCATCCCATCCCACTGCGTCATGAGCACGAAGTCCGCGGCGCGCGCGGCGAGAGTGGCCCATTCCGGTTTGTGAAACACGCGCGAAGCGAAGGCGAGCCCGCGGATCATCAACCCATTCCAACCGGTCAGAATCTTGTCGTCGCGTCCCGGCGCGATTCGCTTCGCCCTCGCGTCGAAGAGCGTCTGACGAACCTGCGCGAGCTGATTCTCCACCGTCTCCAGCGGGAGCTGTTTCTCCTTCGCCACCGTCTCCGCCGAAGCCACAACCTCGAGCACCGACTGCCCGTGCTCAAAGTTGCCTTTGTCGGTGACGCCGAAATGCGCGCGCGCGAGCGCGGCGAGGTCAGGCGGGAGCAGCGTGTCGAGCTGGGCGGGGTTCCAGACGAAGAACTTCCCCTCCTCCCCTTCGCTGTCTGCGTCCTGGGTCGCGTAGAAGGCGCCCTCTGGAGCGGTCATCTCCCGTTGGAGGTAGGCGACAGTCTCGCCCACCGTCTTGCGCCACAGCGCGTTTGGACGAATCTGCTGCGCCTCCGAATAGAGGTGAAGCAGCTGTGCGTTGTCGTAGAGCATCTTCTCGAAGTGAGGCACCAGCCACCGCTCGTCGACGGAGTACCGGTGAAAGCCTCCGCCGAGCTGATCGTAAATGCCACCCTCGGCCATTCGCGTCAGAGTGAGCAGCACCGCGGAGAGCGCGCCGTTGCCACCTCCGCGCCGCCACGCCCGCAGCAACAGCGAGACGTTCATCGGGTTGGGAAACTTGGGGGCACTTCCGAACCCCCCGTTGCGTGAGTCGATCATGTTCACCAGCTGCTGACCGGCTCTGCTCACATCTGGGCGGGTGAGGTCTGAAGGTGAGCTTCCCAGCCCATGGGTTGAGATGAACGTCAGCCCGTCCTTGAACTCCTTCGCCTGTGCTTCAATGTCATCGGCGCGGTTCACCCACGCGTCCATCAGCGTGCCGAGCAAGTTGGGAAAGCTGGGCATCCCGAACTTGTCCTGCGGCGGGAAATAGGTGCCGCCGAAGAAGGGCCGCAGATCCGGCGTGAGGAACAGCGTGAGCGGCCAACCTCCGCCTCGCCCCATCAGCTGAACCACGCCTTGGTAGAGCTGATCCAGATCCGGCCGTTCTTCGCGATCCACCTTGATGTTCACGAAGCCCGCATTCATCAGCTCCGCGGTCCGCTGGTTCTCAAACGACTCATGCGCCATCACATGGCACCAGTGGCAAGCGGAGTAGCCGACGGAGAGCAGGATGGGCTTGTTTTCCCTCCTCGCCAGCGCGAGCGCTTCCTCGCCCCAGGGGTACCAATCCACCGGGTTGTCGGCGTGCTGGCGCAAATAGGGAGACGATTCCAGAGCGAGTCGGTTCTTGCGGCCGGAGGTCGGAGCGTTCACGTGCGGCGTCCTAGCACGCGACTCCCTTTCAGGATCCAGGCAGGCAACCGAAGACGGGCCGGGTGTGGGAAATTGGCCGCCTCTGACGTCGGGGCGTTTAGGACGTGGCGCGGGCTGGACTATTCTCCAGTCCGAAGGGCAAGCGATAAATGCCGCGCGCGTGACGCCTCCGCAGGGCGAGATCGTCATACACCTCTCGCAGCCCAGCGACAAAGCCGTGCTGCAGGTGGACGACCAAGGCCCAGGAATTCCGCCCGAGCGAGCCCAGAAGATCTTCGAGCCGTTCTTCACCACCTACGCCACCGGCACGGGCCTGGGTTTAGCGATCGTGCGACGCG
The DNA here is from genome assembly GCA_052386435.1 of Myxococcaceae bacterium. Lineage (GTDB taxonomy): Bacteria > Myxococcota > Myxococcia > Myxococcales > Myxococcaceae > JBQTKE01. Next base: position 2,756 of record JBQTKE010000621.1, on the reverse strand, counting down.
CGATGGAAGTGCAGGACGGCAGCGTCACCGCCGGCTCCAGTCCGTCAGGAGGAGCCCGCTTCCAGCTTGACCTCCCCGCGGCGCCGTCGCGCCACTAACGCCGCGGGCGAAGGAGCGGCCGCGGTCTTCGGAGGAGGCGCAGGCTTGGCGCGCTCAAACGCAGCCTTCACCCACTGCACCAACTCTCCGTCGACATCGGTTAGACCATTCAGCTCACAACGGTGCGTGAGCCGAGGAACGCCCGCGAAGCGGCTCGACTTCTTCCAGCGCATGACCGGCCTCATCTCCGGCAACGCGAGGGCGAGCTCCAATTTCGTGGGGTTCGCGACCTTCACCGCCGCAAACGGGATTCCTTTACGAGCGAAGACAATCAGGTTCGCCAAAGGAACCGTCTTGCTGCCCGGGCCCACCCTCTTCACCAAGAACGACACCGCGTCGAAGACTGGGCGCAGCGCCGCCTTGGGACCCTGAAACTGAAGCGCGAGAAGCTCCTCGGGCTTGAGGACCTTCGGCGGAGGAGGGGCAATCTCCGGAGCAAGCTCGGGCGGAGCGGCGTTAACCACTGCGGGCGACTGCGCGCGGGGCGACTCAGCACTGGGAGCGGCCGGGAGGAGGTTCGTCATCCCACCGAGGATTCACCGGGTTGAAGACGTGGGCAAACTTCTGGACGCGAGGCCTGGTGAACGGTTTGGTGACCATCTGCATGGATTCCAGCCACTTCGAAAAACTGCTGCGGCTGCTCGCTCAGGAACGCGAGGCGGAACGTGCTCAATTCGCACAGACCGCCGCGCAGCTTTCGGATGCGGAGAAAGCCGCGCGCGGGTTGGTGTGGCTGGACGCAGAGGCGGTGGAGACCAACGTCGGACTCGGTGGCCGGTTCCTCGTCTCGCTCGAACAGCCCAAAGACACCCACCGAACCGACAACCCGTTTCGCGTGGGCGACATCCTTCAGGCAGAACCTCGTCGCGGAGATCCCGTCGGTGGAACAACGGGTGTCGTCTCACGAAGCACGCGACGCTCCCTCCAGCTCGCCTTCGACAAGCGCCCGCCTGAGCTCGTCTCGCTGGGACGACTCAAGCTCTACCTCCAGCCCAACGACGTGACCTTCGAACGCGCGAAGGCCGCCGTCAGCACCGTGCTGAGTTGGGGCAAAGGCCAACCGCGTCGCCGGCAAGAGCTGTTGCTGGGCCACGAGCCACCGCAGTTCGGACGCGGCAAACCGTGGGAGCCTGCGCGAGCGCTGAATGCAGAGCAGCAAGAAGCCGTAGATCGATCACTCGCGGCCGAAGATCTCTTCCTCGTGCACGGTCCGCCCGGAACCGGGAAGAGCCACGTCCTCGCCGAGATCGCCGTCCAAGCCGTGCGAGAAGGAAAGCGCGTCCTCTGCACCGCAGCGAGCAACGCCGCTGTCGATCATCTGCTCGACCTCTGCGTGCGCAGCGACCTCTCCGCGCTGAGACTGGGTCACCCCGCGCGAGTCTCGCCCGCGTTGCTGGAGCACACCCTCGACGTGATCGTCGAAGAGCACCCCGATCGAAAGCTCGCGCGAGAGATGTTCGAAGAAGCGTTTGAGCTCCTCGGCTACGCGCGGCGCCAGCGCAGCCAAGGTCGAAGCCGAACCCGCTTCGCCAACGCAAGAGAGTCGAGCGCAGAGGCCTACAAGCTGATGGACAGTGCGCGAGCGCTGGAGCGAAAAGCCCTGGCCTCCGTGTTGGGTCGCTCGAAGGTGATCTGCGCCACCCTCGCTTACCTAGCGAACCCACTGCTCGCGAACGAGCGCTTCGACCTCGCGCTCGTGGACGAAGCGACCCAGGCCATTGAGCCCATCTCCCTCTGGGCGTTCATCCGAGCACCGAAGGTGATCCTCGCCGGAGATCACAGACAGCTCCCGCCCACCGTGCTCTCGCCCGAAGCAGCGAAGGCGGGGCTCGCGACCAGCCTCTTCGAGCGCCTCCTCAAGGAGCACGGGGACAGCGTGAAGAAGATGCTCCGCGAGCAGTACCGAATGAACGAGCGGATCATGTCCTTCCCCTCCGCGCAGATGTACGGAGGAGAGCTGAGAGCCCACCCGTCCGTAGCAAGTAACGTTCTAGAGATCGAAGCCGACGTCCCGCCCGTGCTCTTCCTCGACACCGCCGGAAAGGGTTACGACGACGAGCTCGAACCCCAAGGAGCGAGCCACCGAAACCCAGGGGAAGCCGCTCTCATCGCCGCAAGAGTCGAAGAGCTGCGCAACGAAGGCGTGGCCGCACAAGACATCGGAGTGATCGCGCCCTACTCGGCACAGGTCGCGCTGCTGAGAGAAAGACTCCCCGACGAAACCCTAGAAGTCGACACCGTCGACGCGTTTCAAGGGAGAGAGAAGGAAGCCATCCTTCTTACCCTCACCCGCTCAAACGCAGAAGGACAACTCGGCTTCCTCAACGACCTCCGCCGAATCAACGTCGCGCTGACGAGAGCTCGCCGACACCTCTTCGTCGTAGGAGACTCCGCGACCCTCTCGAGCCACCCCTTCTACGCGCGCTTCATCGAAGAGACCCAAGCCCAAGGAGGCTACCGCTCTGCCTGGGAGTGGCCCGAACCGAAGTGATCTAACCTAACGCACGCCGGAGTACGACGGCTCTTCCTGCCCAATCGCCGGAGCCGGGGCCGGCGCCCGCGGCATCTTGTGGTTGGGGGAGACAAGGTAACGCAACACCAAAAGCTGGCCCAACGAGAAGACCAGGATGTGAGCGATGTATTTGGGTATGTACACC
>JBQTKE010000620.1:0-13984 GCA_052386435.1 Myxococcaceae bacterium | reverse complement strand
CCTGCGTAGCAGAGTCCTTCCGCTGCATCGAGGCGAAGCTCAAGTGGGGTCGCGGGGTCTGCGAGCAATCGCTCCAGCAACGCGAGCGACTCCGAATCTTTGAGTCGCCCCAATCCTCTCGCCGCGGCGCCACGACATGGATCGCGTGGGTCAACGAGGATCGCTTTCAAGCGCTCTGCCGCTGCGGGGGCGTTCACCTCTCCCGCGAGCTCGATCGCCATCGCGCGATCAGGGCTCCACCGTTTTCCCATTCGCTTGAACAGATGCACCGCGCCGGAGGCATCACCCAGTTTCACGCGGACACCGGCGGCCTGCGTGCGGTCGAAGGCGGGCAGAAACCAGCGGTCTGAGATCTTCTTCACCGCAGGAAGGGCGCGTTGATCGCCCAGCTCGCCAAGGGCTCCGAGGGCTCGGAAGCGAAAGTCGGCATGGCCCAGGGCTTCGGTCAGGACCTCGAGACCGGCGCTGTGTCCCAGAGCGGCAATTCCTCGCGCGGCCTCGAAGCGGATTTGAAAAGGCTGATGCGCGAGCATGGGCGCGAGATGCGGACGGGCCGATTGTCTATGCATGTCGGCGAGCTGGCCGGTGGCTTCCACGCGCACGCGCGGCGATGGATCGCGCAAGCGCTCTGCGAGAAAGGTTTCCAGGGCTTCATCGCGGAGTACCATCGCTGCCAACTGGACGCCCGAACGTCGGACGTCGTCCTGTTCGTCCGCGATCAGCCGTGGAAGGAGCTCTCGGAAGTCGTCTCCGTGCGTTTCATTTTCCGCGGCCAACGAGCAGATGGCACGTCCGACTTCGGCTCGACCGGAGCCCGGTGGCTCCTGTTCCAGCTTGAGCAACGCCCGATCGATCTCGTGGCGCACGCTCATCTTACGTAGCCCCTTTGAACGTGGACCACGCAAACGACGAGCGGCAGCGCGCGCGATCCCGCGCACGCGGGCATGACCTCAACGGACACTCTTCCACGCTCGCTCATTTGACTTCAGTGCCAGGAGGAACGTCGCCGGGATCCACGAGCTTGAGCGGCTCTCCTTCGACTCCGGCGGTGAGCAGCATGCCGCGAGACTCGACGCCGCGGATCGCGCGCGGCTTCAGATTCGCCACGACCATCACGTTGCGTCCCACGAGCTGCTCCGGCGCGAACGACGCGGCGATGCCGGACGCGATGGTTCGCGGCGTCCCCTCTCCCAGGTCCACAGTGAGCTTGAGCAGCTTGTCCGCCTTGGGGATTCGCTCCGCCGCCAGGACCTTGCCGACGCGCAGCTGCACCTTGGCGAATTGCTCGAAGTCGATCTCCTCCGAGGTCCCGCCGGCTCCCGCAGAGACCTGTGAGGCTGCCGCCCCCGCGTCGTCAGCTTCAATCAGTGAGGTCACAGGTGCTTCCTCCAGTCGCGCGATGACCACCGCGGGGGTTCCAATGGATGCGTTGCGATCGAGCAACGGGTACTTCGATCCGGCGATCCGCGTGAAGGTGAGCTCCGGAGCACCGAGTTGCTCGAAGAGCCGCGTCGAGATGCGAGGGACAATTGGCGCCAGCAGTCCCGCCACGAGGTACGTCACTTCCGCGGCGTCCGAGAGATCCGCGTGCGCACCGGCAACGTCCGTCTTGATCTTGTTCCACGGCGCGACGTTCTGCAGGAACTGGTTCGCCGACTGAGAAATCTCCGCGATCTGTTTCACCGCGGCTCGGTACTCAAGCCGTTCGAACGCGGCACGCACCTCACCCGCTTTGGCCAGGGCTTCCTCGACGAGCTTCTTCCCTGCCCCACTCGACGCGGGCGCGAGCTTCTTCTCGAAGCGCGTCGCCAAGAGGCTCAGCGCGCGGTTCGCGAGGTTGCCTATGTTGTTCACCAGCTCGGCGTTCACGCGCAGCCGGAACTCTTGCAACGAGAGGTCGATGTCCTCCGGCCCAGAGCCCAGGTTCGCCGCGTAGAAGTAGCGCAGGTAGCTGGGGTCACCGACGCGATCCAGATAGGTCCGCGCGTTGACCAGAGTGTTGGCCTGTCCGGGTGATCGGCTCTTAGACATCTTCTGCCCGTTCACCGTGAGGTGACCGTGGATGACCAGGCGGTCGGGCCCTTTGAACTTTGCAACCTTGAGCACCGCCGGCCAGAACAGCGCGTGGAAGTAGACGATGTCCTTCCCAATGAAGTGAACGATCCGCGCGTTGGAGTCCGCAGCCCAGTACGCGAGCGCGTCCTCTACTTTCCCCGTCTGCTTCGCCCAGCGCTCCGTTGACGAGATGTAGCCAATGGGCGCGTCGAGCCAGACGTAGAAGTACTTGTCCGTCTCTCCCGGAATCGAAAACCCAAAGTACGGCCCGTCACGGCTGATGTCCCAGTCCGCCAGTCCCTTCTCGAAGAACTGCTGCAGCTGATTGGCGACGCCTTGGTTGATGAACTCTGGCTTGCGGATCAGCTCCAACAGAAAGTCGGCCTGCTTGGAGAGCTTGAAGAACAGGTGCGCGGACTTCTTACGAATGGGCGGCGTTCCGCAGAGCGAGCAATACGGCTTGATCAGATCCGTGGGCGCGTAGGTCTTGCCGCACTTCTCGCAGACGTCTCCGTACTGATCCGCCGCCCTGCAGTTGGGGCACGTTCCCTTCACGAAGCGGTCGGGAAGGAAGCGCTTGTCCTTCTCGCAGTAGGTCTGTTCGATCTCGCGGCGGTCGACCTCGCCGGCCTCTTTTAGCCGGTTGTAGATCTGCTCCGCGTACTGCTTGTTCTCTGGCGCGTTGGTGCTGCCGAAGGTGTCGAACTTCACGTCGAAGTCGCGGAAGTCTGATTGGTGCTGCTCGTAGAAGCGGGCGATGAACGCTTCCGGGGTGAGGCCAGCCTTCGCCGCATTGAGCTCAATCGGCGTGCCGTGGGTGTCGTCCGCGCAGACGTAGATGACGTCCTGGCCGCAGGAGCGCAGGAAGCGCACGTAAATGTCTGTCTGCACGTATTCAACAAGGTGCCCAATGTGAATGGGACCGTTGGCGTACGGCAACGCGCTGGTGACCAGAACTCGTTCAGCCATGAACCGATCTTCTCCTTCGAAAGAGCGCGGAATGTAACAAGCTTTAGGCCCGCTTCGCGTTCGCCGAACCGCAGAGCTTCCACAACAGTCGTTCGATGACGAGCTTTCCTGACCCGCCCGATTTCAGGGCGAGGTCCGAATCGGCACAGAACACCAACGACTGGAGCAGCTCCGCACGCGTGTAGCGCATGGCCGCCTGCATTCCCAAAAAGACGCCGTACGGGTGAGGAGCTCGGGCTTTCGTTGCTTTCAACTCGGCCTCGATCGTGGGGAAGACACGATCTTTGAATTGGTCGAACGACCGCGGAAACGCGCCCTGGGTAAAGTGACGCGCGCGTTCGTGGTTCTCCAGCAGCGACCGGGTGATCCCCGCGATGGATCCCAGCAGCAACAGTGCGTGCGCTCCGTTCCCCATCGCGTCGTCCACGTAGCGAAGCGCGGCCTGAAGATCTCGCTTCTGCAGCGCATCTGAGAGCTCAAGGTACTCCTCTTCCCGCGCTCGGCCGATCAGGAGCTGCACGTCCGCGGCCTGAATAACCGGTCCGTCGACGTACATCGCCAGCTTCTCGAGCTCTGACTGCACGAGGCGCATGTTGCCGCCGCAGCGATCCTTCAAAAGCGCCTCTGCCGACGGCGCTAATTTCTTTTTGAAAGGCCCGAGCGTCTCTTTCACGATCTCGGACAGGTCCAAATCTTTTAGGCGCCCGGCGACTTTCCGCTCGACGAGCTCGCCCTGGTCCTTCGCGACCTTCACCAGCGGGTTTTTGGAGTCGACGTCTGTCGCCGCCAGCACCAGCACGTGGCCTTCGGGAGCACCTTTGTCGAGCAGCTCGATCAACGCACTCACGTCACTCTCTGGCGCGGTGACGTTCTCCTCTCGGCAGAAGCTGGCCACGTCCTTGAGGAACGCGACGTCCTGGTCCGCCAACGAGATACCCAGCTCTTCCTGCCAATCATTCACAGACGGCGCGCCAGACGCGGAGGGGTCCAGCTGCTTCACTCCCCAGCCGGATCGAGCAGCGATCGCGAGAACTCGACGCGCGCCTTCTTTGCGACGCCCGGACTTCCATGCATCTCGCGCCTTTGAGAGCGCGTCCACCCTGCCCTTCTTCGGCGCGAGGAACTCCGGATCGCGAACGACGACCAACTTTCGTCCCGGAAAGAGCGGCAACGTTGCCAGCTCCATGGCGATTTCTTTGGGCGACGCGCCATCGAGAACGATGTGGTTCAACCCTGCCGCGGCGTCCGGCAGGATCTTCGCCACCAGCTCCTCCGCGCCCTTGCGGACGAGAAATTCTTCGCCCCAGAGCAAATAGAGGGGCGCGGGATTTTGCGCGGCGGTCTCCAGCGCGTCTTCCATCGATTCGCTCACGGTCGCCCCCCCACGCCGATCAAGAGGCGCTCCATCTGGAGCCGGGGCGACGCGTTGTTCTCATCCATCGCCACGAGTGCCTCTCCAAAGAGCTCCTGCCGCCGGTGCAGAGAAACTTCCGAGATCCGCGCCGCGACCTCCTTCGCCAGCGGCGCGAGGTCGTCGTTCGCCAGGCCCCCGCTCTGAACCTGTGCCAAGGCGACGTCCCTCGTCCAAAGCTGAAGAATGCGGATGACGGACTCAGCCTCCTCGCGGTTCGAGGCAAGCTCCTCCGCGTAGCGCAAAAGGGGCCGCGCGTCGTCCGCGGGCAGCGCTTCGAAACGCTCGATGATCTCCTTGCGCCGCTTCAGTCCTTCGAGATCCATGTCCAACGCGCGCGACATGCTGCCACCCGCGAGCACTCCGACAAGCCGCGCCAGATCAGCTTCGAGCTTGCGATCGCGCTTCACGCGTTCCGCGATCAGCTCCACCGGAAGCGGACCGAACGGGACCTTGCTGCAGCGGCTGCGAATCGTGGGAAGCAGTCGGTCGACTTCGGACGCGACCAGGATCAGCACGGTCTCCCGAGGCGGTTCTTCCAGGGTCTTCAAGAACGCGTTCTGCGCCTTCTCGTTGATCGTCTGCGCACAGCCGAGGATGACGACCTTCTTGCCGCCTTCCAAAGCGCGAAGCGCCAGACGCTCCTGAAGGTTGCGGATCTGTTCGACCTTGATTTCTCGCGATGGCGTCCCAGGGAAATCAGATCTGCCCGCAAGCTTGCGCGCGACCTGTTCGTCTTCCGGAAGAATCCACGTGACATCCGGGTGGTTGCGCTTCGCGACGCGCACGCAGTGGTTGCATTCGTTGCAGCCGTTGAGTGGGTCCTTCTCGCAGCCCAGCGCCTGGGCGAGTCCCACCGCGGTCAGCTCCTTCCCGACACCTTCGGGCCCGGCGAACAAGTAGGCGTGGTGCACCGTCCCGCCCTTGAGCGCGGAACGAAGCGCTTCGATGGCGCGGGGCTGACCTTGGACGTCGTGAAGGCTCATGGGAAGACGACCAATGTACGGAGACACCCCTCGCCGTCAACTGCCGCGCGCACGAACCAGTCGAGGTCCCACCCGACAGCTCTCGAGCAAAGCGCACCGAGCGCAATTTTCCCCTTTGGGCCGGGTCGGGCAGACGCCGCTCATCCCGTAGTGACAGAGGGCGAAGTCGAAGCGAACGGGGTCTTGAGGGTCCAGCTTTCGCAGTGAAGCGGTAATCTCCTCCGCGGTTCGCCAAGACAGGTCAGTGCGCCGGGTCAATCCCAGGTGTTTGGCGATCCGCCCGATGTGCGTGTCGAGTGGGATGAGCAGCACCGAAGCGGGGATCGACTTCCAGATCCCAAAGTCCACCGCATCCGGGCCGCGAACCATCCAGCGAAGGAAGAGGTTCAGCCGTTTGGCGGCGCCCGCGCCCAGTGGCGAGGGCAAGAGGTGGTGCAGACCGCGCTCGGGTCCCATGGCCTTCCGCAGCGGCGCCATCGGGACGTCTCTCAGCGCGGCAGTGAAGCCTGCGAGTGCTCCATGCAGCGATCCTTCCCGTTGGAGCTGGGCGCCGAAGAGTCCTTCCAGACTGCCGTACTCCTTCAACGCACGCTGCATTCCGAAGAGGAGCACCGCGATGTCAGTCGGAAGGTTGAAGCGGTAGACGAATCCGTTGAGGAGCGATTTGACTTCCGGAACGCGCAGCGCTCGAACGTACTCCGCGGGAGAAGCACCCATCGGTTCGAGCAGCCCGACCAGCTTCGGCTTGAACAGATCCGCTCTGCCGTAGGCGAGACACGCGGAGAGCAGCGCGCTCACCTCGATGTCGCGTGGATCTTGGTATCGGTGCGGGAGCTCGACGGGATCAAAGGCGATGCGCGCGGCGTACGGGGCATCCCGCTCGAAGGCTTCCAGGCGAGGCCGCAACAGCTCCGCCGCGTTATCGGAGATGCCGGTCGACCTCCTTTTCCCCCGTGGGTCAACTCCGGGAGAGCGCTTTGTCGCCTTCCGTTTCAGCGGATGAGCTCGCGAACCAGGTGGCCCAGCTCAGGGAGAATGAGCTCACGCAACGCCAGCTTCACCGCTTGAGGGGAACCGGGGAGAGAGAAGACCACCATGCCTTGGAACGTCCCCGCGCACGCCCGAGAGAGCATGGCCGCGCTGCCAATCTCTTTGAAAGAGATCGCGCGGAACAGCTCGCCGAACCCGGGAAGCTCCTTCTCGAAAAGCTTCGAAAGCGTCTCTACTGTGCTGTCGCGACGGCCGATTCCCGTCCCACCATTGAAGACCACCGCCCTTGCGCCCGCGTGTGCGGCAGCGTCAAGGGCCGCCCGAATCTCGCTCGGCTCGTCCTTGATCACCCGATAACCCGCGAGCGAATGCCCCGCTCCTTCCAATCCTTGACCCAGCGCCAGACCGCTCTCGTCGTGCTGCGCGTCGCGGCTGTCAGAACAGGTGACGACGTACGTAGAGACGTGAGCAGGCGCATGAGCCTTGTGCTCGTGCTCCGCGTGCGAGTGGTGGTGATCGTGTCCTTCGTGTCCCATGCCTGCTCCTTCTCACGCGCCTTCAGGGCACGAAGTCTTCCAGGATGATGTGTCCGTTCTCAACGCTGATGTGAAAGGCGCGCTGGTCGTCGCACACGGCCGGCGAGGTCACGTTCTTCCCACTGTCCAGGTCGAAGCCAACTTCATGGCAGGGGCAAATCACCATGTTGGCTTGAATACGCCCTCCCGACAAAAGACAGCCGGCGTGGTTGCACCAGTCATCAAGGGCCTTGTACTTGTCCCCCAACTTGGCGACGACGATGTTCTTGTTCTTCCCGATTTCGAAGCCACGCATCTCGCCCTCGGCGAAGTCTGCAGGCCCCAAGTTGATCCTCATGACTATCCTTATGACTCAGGTATGGTCGGCGCGCGATGCTGAATGACAAGACCGCGGTCTCACGCATTCTTCGGGAGATCTCCCAGCTCCTCCAGGTCAAAGGGGAGAACTCGTTCAAATCCCGCGCGTACGACATGGGCGCGGACCGCATCGCCGGCCTGAATGAAGACCTGGCGACCTTGGTGGCAGAAGGCCGCCTGGAAGAGCTCCCCAACATTGGCGAGGCGCTGGCGAAGAAGATCGCCGAGCTGGTGACGACGGGGAAGATGACCTACTTCGAGAACCTGCGCGCTGAGTTTCCGCCGCGGCTCCTCGAGCTGCTTCGCGTCCAGGCCCTTGGACCGAAGAAGGTGGCTGCGCTCTGGAAGCAGCTCGGCGTGACCGACGTGCCCTCGCTGGAAACGGCGTGCAAGGAACACAAGGTTCGCGACTTGAAGGGCTTCGGCGAGAAGACCGAGCAGAAAATTTTGGATGCGCTGGAGCTGCTGAAACGCGCCAAGGGTCGGTTCCTTCTCGGCGAGGCGCGTCCCGTCGCGGAGGAGCTCTTGGCGAGCGTGCGCGCCGTGCCGGGCGTGATTCGAGCCAGCATTGGCGGGAGCACGCGTCGCTGGGCGGAGACTGTTTCGGACGTGGACATCATCGCGTCCGCGGAAAATGCGCTGCCCGTCCTCGAGACGTTCGCCAAACATCCGCGCGTCGCGCAGGTTCTCGGAAGCGGTGAGAGCAAGTGCTCCGTACGCCTGTGGGAGAACGACCTGCAGGTCGACCTGCGCGTCCTTCCCGACGAAGACTTCGCCACCGCGCTTCATCACTTCACCGGCTCCAAGGCGCACCACATTCGGCTGCGAGGGTTGGCGCAGGATCGCGGGCTCAAGATCTCCGAATGGGGCGTGCATCGAGGGGAAGAGAAGCTCTCGGTCAAAGACGAGTCGGTGCTCTACGGACTGCTCGGCATGCAGTACGTGCCGCCCGAGTTGCGTGAGGACTGGGGAGAGATCGAAGCCGCGCTCGAGCAAGGTGTGCCGAGCGATCTCCTCACGCTCGAAGACGTGAACGGCATCACCCACAGCCACAGCTCGTGGTCGGACGGCAACGCGTCGCTCGAACAGATGGCGAACACCGCGCGCGAGTTGGGGCTGAAGTATCTGACCGTCACCGAGCACAGCCAGATCGCGAGCTACGCGAACGGCCTGTCGCTGGACCGTCTCAGAGAGCAATGGGACGAGATCGATCGGCTCAACGAGACTTTCACCGACTTTCGCCTGATCAAAGGCATTGAGGTCGACATCCTCGACGACGGCGCCTTGGATTTCCCCGATAACGTCTTGGACAAGCTCGAGATCGTCATCGCGTCTATCCACACCCGCCACCAGCTCGACGAAGCGGCGATGACCAAGCGCGTGCTGCACGCGTTCGACAACCCTTTTGTCCACGTGTTCGGACATCCCACCGGGCGGCTCATCAATACGCGGCCTGCTTACGGCCTGAAGTTGGAGGCGGTGTTTGAAAAGGCCGCGGCGAGAGGTGTGGTCGTGGAGGTGAACGGCAACCCACATCGGCTCGACCTCAAGGCCGAGCAAGTTCGCCAAGCGCTCAAAGCCGGCGTGAAGCTGGTCGTCAGCTCTGACAGTCACTCGCGCGAAGAGGTCAGGACGAACCTGATGTTTGCAGTGGCAACTGCCAGAAAGGGCTGGGCGCGCAAGGGCGACGTGCTGAACACGCTGCCGCCGGACGCGTTCGTCCGCTCGCTGAAAGAGCTGCGGGGCGGCGCGTCTCTGGCCTCAGGCGCGTAATCGGACCATAGTTCGGGCGGGATGAACTGCGCGGTCTGCCTCGGCGAGCACACGCCCGACGTGGGATCCACTGGGACTCTGGTGAGGACGCCTGTGTTCCCGCCCCTCCCCCTCCCGGGCGACCCGGATGAAGCGCTACTCGGCACCTCGCTGGGCGCCTTCAACATTGTTCGCACTTGATGCGCCCACTTCTCCTCGCGCTGATCATCTCTGCGCCCGCGCTCGGCGAGGACAAGCCGACGCGCGCCGCGCTGCGCTCCGCCTTCGAGTCGAACCTGCGCAGCGTGGTGGACGTGGTGGGCCCGCGAGGCCGCGGCCTGGGCGTGATTGTCGGTGCGGAAGGTCAGGTGCTCACCTCGGTGCAGTATGTTTCGCTGCGCTCGGCGAAGGTGCGGCGCGAGGGGCAGACGCTGGATGCCAAGGTCCTGATGGCCAACGCGCAGCTTCAGGTCGCGCTGCTCTTGCTCCAGGGAAACGACTTCCCCGCCGCTCCCGCGCGCCCCTTCGGACCGCTGCTCAAAGGGAGTTGGCTGGTGGCGATTGAGCGAACCAAGCCAGGACCACTCGAAGCGAGGATCGGACAGATCACCAAATCCAGCTCGGATCGATCTCCTTTCGTGGAGACGAACCTTTCGCTCAAGCCCGGCAGTCCTGTGTTCGATGCAAAGGGCCGGCTGGTGGGCGTGTGCGCTGGAAAGAATGGGCGGGTGCTTCCGCTCGCGGCGGTGAAGGCGCAGTTGGCCGCGGAAGCGCAACGGTGAAGGCTTTCGCGTCGCGTTTCGGGGATGCTTGGTGTCCTATGCGAGCGGGAGCGTCACCGTGAATGCGATCGACACCGTGGTTAGCCGCGCGACCCCAGCAGTGTCTCACTCGGCAGTGGAGGCGCAACCTTGAGGGCGGCGATCGAACGGTTGCACAAACTGTCCGCGGTTCACGAGGTCTTGGTCCTCTGGGCCGTGGGCTTCTTGGGAATCATCGTCTCCTTCATCCTCTTCCGCGGCGTCGCCAAGCTGGTCGCGACGGTTGGGTTTCTCTATCTGCCACTGCTCGCGATGGAGCGGCGCAATGAGGACTACGAGGATTACGGGGTCTCGCTGCGCAAGTGGCGCGAGGATCTGAAGCTGTTCGCGATTCTCGCCGCGATCGTCGCACCCCTCTTCTTCGCCTGCTTCTGGGGCTTCGCTGAACTGCTGCAGCATCTTCCGCCGCGGCTGGCGTCGATCATCTCCCCGCTGACCGGCCACCTCGAATTTCGCCCGCGCATCCCTGACAGGTTCGACAGTTGGATCGTCGACCAGGTTTTCGTCGTCGCGCTGCCGGAGGAGTTCTTTTACCGGGGCTATGTGCAGACGAGACTTCGCGACGCGTGGCCGCAGGGGCGGATGTTCTTGGGGGCGCGACTCGGCCCCGCGTTCTGGATCACCGCCCTCCTCTTCGCCCTCGGCCACCTCGCCATCTTTCAGGTCTGGCGACTCGCGGTCTTCTTCCCTGCCCTGCTCTTCGGATGGATGCGAGAGCGAACGGGGACAGTGTTGGGTGCCGCGCTCTTTCACGCGGCCTGCAACCTCTACGAGCAGTTCCTGGAAGCGTCGTTCTTCGGGCACGGCTGACGCGCGACTGCGGAGGATTCAGCCACTGGCCCAATCCGGCGTGACGCTCCAAGGCCCGCAGGCGCAACTCGATGCGGGCCAGATCGTAGAGCTTCGCTCCGAACTTCGTGAGACGACGAGCAAGGATGGCGCGACTTCCTTCGATAGCACTCTGAAAAACCCAGGAGCTTCCGCGTAACCCTGAGGCCGGGCTACAACGGGAGTTGTTGCACTCGCAGCGTGCGATCAACCGCGAGCGCGAAGCCTGTGCGCAGCTCCATAAAGCTCTGCGGCCGAGCGACGTGCGACGCGACAACCACTGTCCGTTGACGGCGGTGCTGGCGAACGAGCCACTCGGTCTGATGTCCCGCGGTCGCGCCGTCAATGCCGCAGCGTTCGCAGCGGTCCGATCCTTCGAGCAGCGAGTAGTAGAGCGGCTCACTCCCCAATCGAGAGGCCAGCAGCATGCGGCCGTTGGTCACGAGGAAGTTCAGATCGCAGAGGCGTGACGCACCCGCGTCTGTCGAGAGTTGCTGCAACAAGCCCGTCGTCTTCTCGAGCAGCTGCGCGCCGATCGCGGGCTCGAGCTGACGATCATCCGTGCGGCCGGTGTCGCGCAATAGCTTGAGGAACAACGCGAACGCGGCCTCGCTATCCGTCTCTCCGCGCAGCTGCCTCCGCAGAAACTCCGGCAGCGAGCTGAGCAGGTTGCTCTTCAACCGGCCAAATTCCTGAACCCGACCGTTGTGCGCGAAGAGCCAACTGCGATAGCGGAACGGCTGCACGCTCGGTTCCAGGGGTACGCTCACTGGGAGCGTCTGCGCGTGGTAGGCGACTGCGTCCGATTCGCTGCCCTGCCAGGTGTCTGCGAGCGCCTTCAGTGTCGGGGGATGGGCAAACCGCTGCGACAGGACCTCCTCCTGGGCGTACGACCCCAAACCCACCGCGTTCTCGCTGTCACCGTTCGCGGAGAGCAGAACCTGCCCCTCCAAACGGTCGAGCTGGCAACGAAGCAGGTTCGGATCCGATGTGAACAGCGCGAATGAGACAGCCATGATTCGAACCCCGACTCATCAATCATGATGACGCTGTCGAGCCGTCTCAAGCCAATCGGTGAAGGAGGACGTCGCACTATGTAACCCATGGAAACCAGTGGGATAAATGGTACGTTCCCGAAGCGCCTCGAAGCCTGCGGAATCACACGCTGCGGACGTATTGGAGAGTGCATGGCCGACGACATCGCGATCGGGATCGACCTCGGTACTTCGTATTCCTGTGTCGCCGTGGTTCAGGACGGACAGCCAACCGTCATCCCGAATGAATGGGGAGAGGCGACGCACGCTTCCGTGGTCTCGTTCCTCGAGGACGGCACGGTCCTCGTCGGCAACGCGGCGAAGAAGAACATCATCACTAACGCGGAAGCGACGGTCTATTCCGCGAAGCGTCTGATCGGCCGCTACTACTTCTCCGACGAGGTGAAGAAGGCGCAGGCGGTCATGCCGTACAAGATCGTCGAGGGCGAGAACAACTCCGTCCGCATCTCGATCAACGACAACACCTTTTCGCTCCCCGAAATCTCCGCGCTTGTTCTCAAAGAGATGAAGGCGATCGCCGAAGGGTTCTTGGGCAAAGAGGTCACCAAGGCAGTCGTCACGGTTCCGGCGTACTTCAACGACAACCAGCGCCAAGCAACCAAGGACGCGGGTCGCATCGCCGGGCTGGAAATTCTCCGCATCATCAACGAGCCCACCGCGGCGGCGCTCGCGTACGGCTTCGGCCGCGACGTCAATCAGAAGTTGGTCGTCTACGACTTGGGCGGTGGCACCTTCGACGTCTCGATCCTGGAGATCGGTAAAGACGTTTTCGAAGTGCTCGCCACCGCGGGCGACACGTACTTGGGCGGCGATGACTTCGACGATCGGATCATGACGTGGCTGGCCGAAGACTTCCTCGCGAAGAGCCGGTTGGATCTGCGGCAGAACAAGTACTGCCTGCAGATGCTTAAGGAGTCCGCGGAGAAGGCGAAGATCGACGTTGGCCAAGATGGCGTCGCTGAGATTCTCTGCGCGGGCATCTGTCAGGACGCCAATGGCAACGTGATGGATCTGAAGCAGACGCTCACCCAGGACCAGTTCAACAAGATGGTCATGGACCTGGTGCAGCGGACGTTCAAGGTCTGTGACGAAGCGCTGCAGAGCGCGCGCATGACGGCGGCGGATGTCGACGCGGTGATTCTGGTCGGCGGCCCCACGCGGTTGCCGATCATCCGCAACTCAGTAACCCACTACTTCCAGAAGGCGCCGATGGAAGGCATCAACCCGGATCAGGTCGTCGGCATGGGCGCCGCGCTGCAGGCGAACGCGCTGATGGGGTCCGCGACCGAGACGTTCTTGGTCGACGTCACCCCGCTCTCTCTGCGCATCGGCACGGTCGGTGGTTACACCGAGAAGGTCATCGACAAGAACACGCCAGTTCCCATTGACAGATCGAAGACCTTCACCACCAGCCGCGACGGTCAGGAGAAGGTGAAGATTCGCGTGTACCAGGGTGAGTCGAACAAGGCCGATGAGTGCGAGATGCTCGGCGAGTTCGAGTTCGGCGGGTTCCGCATTGGGTACCGCGGTGAGGTGAAGATCGAGGTCACGTTCGAGATCAACACCGACGGCATCGTCAGCGTGTCCGCGGCGGATCTTGAGACGGGTCAGAAGACGTCCACGACCATCAACCTCTCCTCCGGTCTGTCCGAGGCGGACATTCAGAAGTCCATTGAAGCGAACAAGTCGATGCAGTTGGCAGGACACGAAGATCTCCCCGACGCGGCGTCCAACAGTTAGCTAGCGAATGGCCCAACCTCCTGACAGCGGCTCCGGACGAGCTCCGGGCGCAGGCGCACCCGCGAAGGGCTCCACGCCCGCGGACGGAACGTCTGCCGCGAGCACCGTGCCAGGTCCACCGCCGACTGTCGCTAAAGCAGCTATGCCCGGTGCTCCTGCGAACGCGGCCACAGCAGGCGCCCCGGGAAGTGCGCCCGGTGTCGCGAAGCCGTCTGCCCCTCCGCCCAGCGTCATGAAGGCGTCGTCGCCGCCCAGCGTTCCCCTGGTGCCGGCGGTCCCATCCGTCGCGCTCATGAGCGCCGCGCCCAAGGCCAATCCAACGCCTGTTCCGGGGATCGCACCTCTCTCCGCGCCGTCGAAGACCCCGCCGCCGAAGGGACACGCTGTTCCCGCGGTGCCAAGTCTCGCTGCCGCGCCGATGAGCGACTCAGGACTGACGATGGAGCAGCTAGCGGAGCTGGAGGTCGTTGCTGGCTCGATGAAC
>JBQTKE010000619.1:0-3787 GCA_052386435.1 Myxococcaceae bacterium | reverse complement strand
GAGTGACTCCCGCGCGAATGACGAGCACGACGGCATCCGACTGATGACCGAAGATGCTGGCGTCCGCGAAAGGCAGCGTCGGCGGCAGGTCCACGTAGACCTCGTCGAAGCTCTCGCGAACGCGCTTGAGCAACTCTCGCATGCGGGCGCTCGCCAGAACCTGCGTGGCCTCGTCCGCCTCACGTCCGCCCGGGATGAGCGCCAGCCGCGTCGACTTGAAGCGCCGCACTGCATCGCGGATGTCGCATTCGCCGGCAATGACTTCCGACAGACCGGGCCGGCTGCGCACGCCCAGATACTCCGCCACTGAGCTGCGGCGCATGTCCGCGTCGATGAGGAGAATCCGCCGCTCCGGGTTCGCCCGCGCTGACGCCAGCGCCAGGTTCACCGCGGTCATCGTCTTCCCCTCTCCCGGCAAAGCGGAGGTGAAGGCGATGACCTTCATGGGACGCAGCTCTCGCATGCGCTCCATGCGGTAGTAGAGCGTCCGATACTGCTCGGCGGCGATCGACGCCGGCGCCGTCAGCGTCACCACGCGAGGGTCCACGTGGTTGCGTTCCAGCGCGTCCGGCTCCGCCCGCTGCACGAAGTTGTTTGCCCGCTCCAAGTTCTCTTCCATCGCCGTTCTCCTTCAGAAGCTCAGTTGATCGTCGCGTTGGAGGGTTGCTTCGAGAGCGCGTCGGGCGATCCCGAAGACGGCATCAGCATTCGCCGTTCACCCCCGCGCAGCCCCATCGCAGGCACCACCGCCAGAACCGGGATGGGCAGACGCTCCTTCACCTCGGCAATGTCGCGGATGCTGTCGTCGCGCATCTCCACCAGCACACCGGCCAAGATTCCCAGGCCCATCGCCACCAGCAGCACGATCAGCAGCCCGCCGAAACGGTCCGGCTTGGTGGGAACCACAGGGATGGTCGCCGGCGAGATGACGTTGAAGAGAGTCTTCGCGCTCTTCGCTTCCAAGTCCTGCGCCAGCTCCGCCTCGACCTTTCGAGAGATCACGCTCTGGTACTTGGTCTTCACCGCTTCGTAGTCGCGGTTCATCACCGCCAACTCGTGGGCCCAGCGGGGCGTGCGATCCAACCGCGCCTGGTACATCTCCGCCTGCTTCTGCAGTGACCGAATGTCGCGATCGATCATCCCCACCCGGGCCGTGGACATGGCGCGCTCACGCTTCTCCGTGGTCATGGAGCCTTCCGCCTCTTGACGCTTTGACTTGAGCTGCGCCAGCTCGCGGGTCATGCGCTTCACATCCGGGTGATCGTCGGTCCAGTTGGTCTTCGCTTCGACCAGCTCCTTGGTGAGCGCGCTCTCCGCGGCGGACAACCGTCCCGCCTCGCTGTCACCGGAGTAGTTGGAGCGGGCCATGTCAGAGCGACGGCCTTCGGCGATCCGGAGCTCTTCGGACTTGGTCTGCATCAGCGCGCCCACGCGTTCCAGTCCGCGCATGTTGACCTCCAGCTGTTCGGGGAGCTCACCCGCGTGCTCAACCTTGAATTGGGAGATCTTCTTCTCCCAGTCGTTGAGCGTCTTCTTGAGCGTCTCCGCCTCGTCGCCGAAGAGCGCGGTGGCGCGGGCCGCCTGTTCGCCGCGCGACTTCACCGTGTCTTCCATGAAGATCTGCGGCAGTCGGTTCGCCACCTGGGCGGCGACCTTCGGATCCGTCGACCTGTAGGTGAGCTCGAACGCGTTCTCGCCTTCGACCTTCACTTCCATGTCCTTGCGCATGCGCTCGACCGCGAGCTCGATGCCTTCCTTCTCCACCACGCCTGGGTAGAGCTTGAGCTCGTTGATCGCCTTTTCGAGCAGCGGCCGAGACATCAGCTCCTGGCGGACGGTGAGCAGCCGCTGTTCAATCAGCTCGCTCACCGTGCGCTGCACCATCTCTTCGGTGGGCCGCTGCGGCTGCACGCGCACCACCACGCTGGCGCTGTAGATGCTGGGCATGGCCATGACCACGATGGCCCCCACGGCGAACACCCCCACCGCGATGGCCAACACCAGCGTCTTGCGACGCCACAAGGCCCCCAACACCTGATCCGCCGTCATCCCTCGATCCATTGCGTTCTCCCTCAAAGCGTCTCGAAGACCAGTCTCAGCGCGGCGATGTTCCGCGTGAGCAACCCCGTGGTGTCGACAGTGCCGACCTGTGAAATCCGATCGACCGCCGCCTGCACCGCCCCATTGCGAATGAACCGCCACTCCGCCCCGCCGCCCACCGCGTAGCCCTGCGTCGTGGTCGACGACGTCACGTCGAAAGGATTGACGCCGACATTGGGCGCGCGCCCGTTGCGGTAGATGCTCCCCTGCGCGAACACGCGAAGCTCCGGCGTGAAGTGGTACGAGCCGATGAGCGACGCGAAGTCCGCCCACACCGCGGAGGTGAAGCCTGACGCGCCGACCAAGTCGTGACCGACGATCACGCCCAGATCCATCTGCTCGCCTTCGCGCAGCAACTCCAGCGCCAGGCGGGGAAGCACGCCGCTGGTGCCGTCATTGCCGCGGAAAAAGACGGGGCCTGCTTGCGCGGTGAAGTTCGTGTCGCGCGTGACTCGGTGTCGGTAGCCCGCGAAGATTCCGTGCGACTGCGAGATGTCCGTTCCAAAGGTGAAGAGCTGGTAGCGGTATTCGCCACCAAGCTCGGTGCGGCGCGTCGCCTTCCACCAAGCCTGGGTATACGGCGAATGCGCGAAGCCCGCGGCGCGGCCCGGCAGATAGACCTGCGCTGCTTCAAATCGATAGCCCACGCGACCGCGCCAACGTTCGGAGAAGTCGTTCTCCAATCCCAGCTGCGCCTTGCCATAGAGAATCGGGACGACCTCGCGCGCCAGACCCAAACGAGGCAGCGAGGTGGGATCGGACACGCGCCAGATCTGAGCCTTCGTATCGACTTTGAGCTGGCGGCTGAGCTTCCTGCGGAGATCCAGCTCGGCGCGGTGATCCAGATTCGTGGTTCCGGTGCCGTGACGCAGCCAGAGGTCCACCGCGTACCAAGACTTGAGCTGGAGGGTCTCGTCGGTGAGTCGCACCCCGGCCTGCGGCGACAGCTTGGTCATCAGCTGTCCCTGCCCGGTCTGGGTGCGCAGCAGCGCGTCGTCGTCGTAACGCTCTTCCGCCGCGAGCCGCAGCGTGGGCTCGAACGAGACCGCCGCCAGAGTCACTGGGCTGAAGAGCAGCGCCGCGAGCGCCAGCTGTTTGAACAAATTCCCCACCACGCCTCCGCCTCTTAAGGAATCACTTCAGGGAACGACGACGGTGTCGCCGGGTTGCAGGATGAAGTCCGGCCGGTCCGCGCTGTTGGCGATGAGATCGCTGTAGCGAACGGGAATGCCGCCGTTGTGGCCGCTGCGCAGGACCAGAATCCCGTCGCCGTTGGCGAAGTCTGAGAGCCCGCCGGCCAGCGCGAGCGCTTGAATTAACGACGTGCGCGTCTTGATCGGATACGCGCCGGGGTGCGTGACCTCTCCCGTCACATAGACGCGGGCGGAGTTCACCTCGCGCAGGATCACCGAGACCTTCGGCTCTTGAACGAACTGGGCCAGCCGCTTCTTAATGTCCACGCCCAACTGCTCCGGCGTTTTTCCCTCGGCCTGAAGCTCACCGATCATCGGCAGCGAGATGTAGCCATCTGGACGAACGGGAAGGACGCGCGAGAGATCCGGATCGCGCCACACCGCGATGTCGAGAACGTCTTCACGTCCAATACGAAACGGTCCTTCTTGCGTCATCGGCTGCGTGCGGGTCGTGTGCGCGCAGCCAGACAGGGCGATCAGCGCTGCGATCAGCC
>JBQTKE010000618.1:0-12261 GCA_052386435.1 Myxococcaceae bacterium | reverse complement strand
CGTCGAAGAATTCGCCGGGCACGGTGATGATCTTTTGCGTGAGCGCGGATCGGAAGAAACCCATTCCGTCGTTGAGCGGTGCGGGCAGCCCGGAGACGTCGCCCCAGACGTAGAAGGTTCCGTCTGGCGCGCGATCGACGTGCACGCCCAGTCGCTCCAGCCGCGAGAGTAGGAAGTCTCGTTTGGCGCGGAAGGTGTCGTGGATGGATTTTGTTTCCGCGACGACATGGGACTCTTCGAAGAGCGGAACCGCGGAGCGCTGCAGGGGTCGGTTGCCTCCGCCGTCGAGAAAGGAGCCGGCGCTGGCGACCGCATCGATGACGGACTTGGGTCCGATCGTCCAAGTCACTCGCCAGCCGGGATAACGCCAGTTCTTGGTGAGGCCGTCGAAGAGAACGACGGGATCTTTGTTTACGTCTTCCACGTAACGCGCGGCGCTCTCGACGGGTAGCTTCCCAGGGCGCACGGTCCAGACGTAGTGCGAATAGAATTCGTCCACGAGCAGCGCGCAGTCCAGCTCGCGCGCGGTGCGGACCCAGCGGCTGAGCTCGTCGCCCTGAATCAACTTCCCCGTTGGGTTGCACGGATTGGAGAGCAGCAGCGCGGAGAGTCCGCGGCCTTGGATCTCTTTGCGCAGCTCGTCCGTGCTGAACGCGTAGCTGCGTTCTCCCTCGAGCAGAATCGGGATCGCGGTGAAGGCCTTGAAGACGTCGAGCAGCTCTTCGTACGCGGTGTAGTCAGGAAGGAAGTGGCCCAGGTTCACATGGCCCAAGCTGGCGGCGGCTCGGGTCAGGGCCGCGCGTCCTCCACCTGATACCGCGACATTCTCCACGCTGTACTGCGACGGCATGCCTTTGCGGTAGAGCCGGTTGTAGAGCGCCGCGATCGCCTCGCGCAGCTCCAGGAGTCCGGCGACGGGCGCGTACTCTTGATCGTCCAGCCGCAGCGTCGCCTGCTGGATCCGCTTGGGTCCGCCTGAAAGATCACCGGTCTCCGGCTGTCCCTGGCCCAGGTTGCACCAGTCCGGATCCGTCTGAGAGAAGCCAAGTCGCGACGCCTCGGTGGTGACGAAAATCACACCTGTTCGAGGCACTGTCCGAAATGCCGAAACGTGTCCGTCGTTGCTCACTCGGCCGACGGTACCAGATCTACTTCTCGCTCCAGCTGCTGGGTCCTTGAGACGGGGAGGAGACGCTGGCTGTGAGCATTTGTCGCAGCTCAGTCGCCAAGGTGCGGTTCGATGATCTTCGAAATCCCCGAGCTCAACGCGACGTAACGGCCGATCCGTCCAACCGGTACCGTCTGGAGGGCGTCGAGTTGAGTGACGCAAAACGCAATCAGCTTCGCTTCTTCAAATACTCCTGAAGCGGCCTGACCGGCAGTGGAGCGCGGGCGATGGCTTCGAGCGCCTGCACCGCGACCTGGGCCCCCTCCACGGTCGTGTAGTAGGGCACGCCGTGCATGAGGGCGGCTCTACGGAGGGAGTAGCTGTCCGCGATTTCCTGCTTCCCGAAGGTGGTGTTGATCACGAGGGAGATCGCCCCGTCGGTGATCTTGTCCGCCACATGAGGCCGGCCCTCGTACACCTTCTTCACCACCTCCACCGTCACGCCCCGTTCTTGGAGGTACTGCGCGGTTCCACGGGTGGCGATAAGTGAAAATCCCAACGTGGTTAACCGCGCGGCCAGGTCGATAAGGGCGGGCTTGTCGTCGTCCTTCACCGAGAGAAAGACGCGGCCGCCGTCCCGAGGCAACCGAACACCCGCGGCGAGCTGGCACTTGGCGAAGGCGGTGGGGAAGTCCTCGGCGATGCCCATCACTTCGCCGGTGGATCGCATCTCCGGTCCCAAGATCACGTCAACGTTCGAGAAGCGCGAGAAGGGGAAGACCGACTCCTTCACCGCGACGTGACGGAACTCCGGTGGCGCGCCCAAGCCCAGCTCCCTGAGGGTCTTCCCCACCATGCAGAGCGCGGCGATCTTCGCCAGCGTCATGCCCGTGGCCTTCGAGACGAAAGGAACCGTGCGGGACGCGCGCGGGTTCACCTCCAGCACGTAGACATCCTTACCCTGAATGGCGAACTGGATGTTCATCAAGCCCACCACATTGAGCTCGCGGGCCAGACGCTGGGCTTGGTCCCTCATGCGCTGGATCAGCGCGGGCGAAAGCGAATGCGGGGGCAGGGTGCACGCGGCGTCGCCAGAGTGGACGCCCGCTTCTTCTATGTGCTCGAGCACGCCGCCGATCAGCACATTGCCTTCTCGATCCGCGACGAGATCCAGATCCACTTCCTTCGCGTCACGGAGGAAGCGATCAATCAGCACCGGGTGCTCGGGTGAGGCGCTGACCGCTTCGCGCATGTACGTTTCGAGACTGGCGGCGTCGTAGACGACTTCCATCGCGCGGCCACCGAGCACGTACGAGGGGCGCACCATCACGGGGTAGCCGATCTTCGCGGCGACGTCGAACGCTTCGGCCGGCGAACGCGCGACGCCGTTCTGCGGCTGACGCAGTCCCAGCTTTTCAATCAGCTGGGCGAACCGCTCGCGGTCTTCCGCACGGTCAATGTCGTCCGGCTTGGTGCCGAGAATCGGGAGCCCCAACTTCTCCAGTGGCAGTGCCAACCGCAGCGGCGTCTGTCCGCCAAACTGCACGATCGCTCCCATCGGCTTCTCGCGATCCGCGATCTCCAGCACGTCTTCCAAAGTCAGCGGTTCGAAGTAGAGCCGGTCGGACGTGTCGTAGTCGGTCGACACGGTCTCGGGGTTGCAGTTGACCATCACCGTCTCGAACCCCGCTTCGCGCAGCGCGAAGGCGGCGTGGACGCAGCAGTAGTCGAACTCGATTCCCTGGCCGATTCGAATGGGGCCGCTGCCCAGGATCATCACCTTCTTGCGCGTGCTCGCGGGCTCTTCGTCTTCCTTCTCGTACGTCGAATACAGATAGGGCGTGTGCGCTTCGAACTCCGCGGCGCAGGTGTCCACGCGTTTGTAGACCGGACGAATCTTGCGGCTCCTACGGTGATCGCGCACCGCGGCTTCGGTGGTGTTCAGTATTCGCGCGAGCGAGCGATCCGAGAAACCGTGCGACTTGGCGGTGAAGAGCGCGGCGTCCGGGAGCTTCGCGAGTCCCCCGCTGGCAGCGATCGTCTTCTCCTCCGCGACCAACGACTGGATCTGCCGGAGGAACCAAGGATCTATCGCGCAGAGGGCGAAGACATCCTCCACCGTCAGGCCTTCACGAAAGGCTTGGGCCAGATACCAAGGCCTGTCGGGTCTCGGGATGCGCAGGTTCTCTTTGATCAGTGCGAGCCGGTCCGCCGACGCCGCCGGCAGAGCAGGGGACTCCAGCGGATCCTTGCCCGCCTCCAGCGAACGCAGCGCCTTCAAGTACGCCTCGCGGAAGGTCCGGCCCATGGCCATCACTTCGCCCACCGAGCGCATGGTGGTGTTGAGCGTCCGGTCCGCCTTGGGAAACTTCTCGAAGTTGAACTTCGGGATCTTCACCACCACGTAGTCGATGGCTGGCTCGAAGGACGCCGGCGTGTCGCGGGTGATGTCGTTGCGCAGCTCGTCCAGTGTGTAGCCCAGGGCCAGCTTCGCGGCGATCTTGGCAATTGGGTATCCGGTGGCCTTTGACGCCAACGCTGAGGAGCGGGAGACGCGCGGGTTCATCTCAATGACGACGATCCGTCCGTCCTTGGGGTTCACGCCGAACTGAATGTTCGAGCCGCCGGTGTCCACGCCGATCTCGCGGATGATCGCGAGCGAGGCTTGACGCAGCCGCTGGTACTCCTTGTCGGTCAGCGTCTGCGCGGGAGCGACGGTGATCGAGTCGCCCGTGTGCACTCCCATCGGATCGAAGTTTTCAATCGAGCAGACGATGATCACGTTGTCCGCGGTGTCGCGAACGACCTCGAGCTCGTACTCCTTCCAGCCCAACACCGATTCTTCGACGAGCACCGTGGAGTTGGGGCTGGCCTTGAGCGCGCTCAAGATGAGCTGTTCGTACTCGTCCTGGTTGTAAGCGATACCGCCGCCGGTGCCGCCGAGCGTGAAGCTGGGACGAAGGATCGCGGGGAAGCCGATCTCCTCGATGACTGTCATCGCTTCATCGAACGACGTGACGTAGCGGCTCTTCGGCAACGCGACGCCGATCTTCTCCATCGCCGCCTTGAAGAGCTGCCGGTCTTCGGCCTTGTTGATAGCAGCCAGCGACGCGCCGATCAGTCGAACGCCGTGCTTCTCGAGGATGCCTTTCTCTGCCAGCGCCTTGGCGAGATTGAGCGCGGTCTGGCCGCCCATCGTGGGCAGCAGTGAGTCCGGCTTCTCCACGGCGATGATCTGCTCTGCGGCTTCAACGGTGATCGGCTCGATGTACGTGCGCTCCGCGAACTCCGGATCCGTCATCACCGTGGCCGGGTTGCTGTTGAGGAGGACGACTTGAATCCCGTCCTCCTTCAGGGCCTTGATCGCCTGTGTGCCGGAGTAATCGAACTCGCAGGCCTGGCCGATGATGATCGGACCAGAGCCCACCACGAGGACCTTCTTGATGTCGGCTCGCCGGGGCATCGTTCAGACTCCGAGCAGGATCTCGAGCAGCGCCTTCTGGGTATGCATCCGGTTCTCGGCCTCGGCAAAGATCGCGGAGCGGGGACCGTTGATCACCGCGTCGGTGATCTCTTCATCGCGGTGCGCGGGCAGGCAGTGCAGGACGATGCAGTCCTTCGCCGCGCGATCCACCAGCGCGGTGTCCACGCAGTAGCCCTTGAACGCGGCTCGGCGGGCGGCGACCTCCGCCTCTTGCCCCATGCTGGTCCAGACGTCCGTGACCACCACGTCGGCCCCCGACACGGCTTCTTGCGGCGCGCCCGTCACCACCACGCGTTTCCCAGCCGCCGCGATCTCGGCTTCAGGAGGCCGATAGCCGACGGGAGAGGCGACCCGGAGCTGAAAATCGAACAGGCCCGCGGCCTCGACGAATGAGCGCGCCATGTTGCTGCTGCCGTCACCCACGAACGCAACAGTCTTACCGGCCACCTTGCCGAGCCGCTCCTCGATGGTCATCAGGTCCGCCAAGAGCTGGACCGGGTGGGCCTCGTCGGTGAGCCCGTTGATGACCGGGATGGATGCTGCCGCAGCGAACTCGCGCAAGCGCGCATCGCCGAACGTCCGCATCACCGCGAGGTCCGCGTAACCGGAGACCACCCGCGCCGTGTCGGAGAGGGGTTCGCCACGTGCGAGCTGACTTTCAGAATAGGGGAGGAACATCGAGTGGCCTCCCAGCTGACCCATCGCGGCTTCGAATGCGAGCCGCGTGCGGGTAGACGCCTTCTCGAAGATCATCACCAGCGAATAACCGTTCAACGTGCTCACCGGCTTGCGCTCTTGCCGCAGGGCTTTGAGCTCGCGCGCGCGGGCGATCAACCGCCGGTGCTCGTCAGGCGTCAGGTCCGCCAACCGGATGAAGTCTCTCTTCTTCTGTTTCATCACGCCGTCTCCCACAGAGTCCGTAGCTTCCTCGCCGCGCCGGCGGCGGAGGTGCGCTTGGCCGGTGCCAGAAAGATGGTGTCATCTCCGGCGAGCGTTCCTAGCACTTCGGGAAGCTGAGCTTCGTCAATTGCAGCGGCAATCGCTGAGGCCGCGCCGGGGAGGGTTCGCACCACGACCAGCGAGCCGTTGTCCTCCACTCGGAGAACCAGTGCCTTGAGGCTGGTCACTGCGCCTTCAGATTCAAACAGCGCCCGCCCGGTGATCTCGTAGACCGTTCCGCCCTCACGATCCGCGACCCGTCGGGCGCCCAAGTGCGCGAGGTCCCGAGAGAGAGTTGCCTGGTTGACCACGAGGCCTTCCTTTGCCAGGCGCCTCCGGAGCTCGTCCTGGGTAGCGATCTCGTTGTCGCGAATCAATCGAACGATCGCGTCTCGTCGAGCCTCGGGGCCCGTATTGGAAGAGAGCGCTCTCATGACGTCACCAGCGTCCCTACGCCACGGTCGGTGAAGAGCTCAGCGATCACGCTGTGAGGCGTTCTTCCGTCAATGACGTGCACACGTTCCACGCCGCCGCTCAGCGCTTTCAGGATCGACCGCGCCTTCACTCTCATCCCGCCGGTGATGGTCCCCGCGTCGACCTTCTTTGCCAGCTCCGCGCCCGTGAGATCGGTGACGAGATCGCCGCTCTCGAGAATGCCCGGTACGTCGGTGAGAAAGATCAGCTTCGTCGCGGCCACCGCGACGGCGACCTCGGCCGCTACCGCGTCGGCGTTGGTGTTGTAGCTGGCGCCGTCGTCTCCAATCCCAATGGGCGAGATGACAGGCACGTACCCCTGATCGAGCAGCATCTCGAGAAACGCCCTGTTGACCTGGGTGATCTCACCAATCTGACCAAGGTCCTTTTTTCCCTCGGTGACCAGCTTGCGCGCCTTGAGCAACGCTCCGTCCTTGCCGGACACGCCGACGGCGTGACCCCCTTGGCGATTGAGCAGCGTGACGATCTCGGAGTTGATCGATCCGCTGAGGACCATCTCCATGACCTTCACATCGGAGCTGGTCGTGACGCGCTCGCCATCCACCCACTTGGTCCGAGTGCCCAGCCGGTCCAAAGCCTTGGTGATCTCCGGCCCTCCGCCGTGGACGACGACGGGCTTCAGTCCCACGGAGCGCAGCAAGTTGATGTCATTGCAGAAGGCGCGCTTGAGGCTCTCCTTCACCATCGCCGCGCCGCCGTACTTGATGACGCAGCGGCGACCGGAGAACTGCGAGATGTACGAGAGCGCTTCGACGAGCAGCGTCTGTTTGAACTTGGGGCTGTAGTTGGAGAGCCGATCGTCCTTCGCTACCGCCCCGTCTTCGGACTGAACGATCAGCGACGTGTAGTCCGCGTTGATCTTCACGTAGTCGTATGAGAGGTCGCAGCCATACGCCACCGCGCTGGCGCTGCCCGCTCCCAGATCGACGGAGATCCGAACTTCCGGCTCGCGCATCTTGCTCTTGAGCAGGCTGCGGTCGTGAGCCTGCGGTTCGTTGCGGTAGACCGTCACGCCCTGGACCGTGACCTCGGACCTGTGCGGATCCAGCGCGTAACCTTGCGAACCCGCGCGCGCACCGACAGTGGCGAGGATGCGGCCCCAGTTGGGGTCAGCGCCGAAGACAGCGGTCTTGACCAGCGACGAGCCCGCAATCGATTTGGCCAGATCCCGCGCGCACGCCTCGTCCGGCGCCTTGAGCACCATGACGTGGAGCAGCTTGGTGGAGCCTTCGCCGTCGAGGGCGATCTCCCGCGCCATCTCCTCGCAGAGGTCCGTGAGCGCGGCCTGGAAGGAGTGAAGATCCGGCCCGTCCGACTGGATGCGCGGATTCCCCGCGAGTCCGTTCGCCAGCGCGTAGACCGTGTCGTTCGGACTCATGTCCCCGTCGACGGTGAGACTGTTGAAGCTGGGCGTCATCGCCGAGGTGAGCGCCTTGTCCAGCATCGCTGGCGCGATCTGACAGTCGGTGACGATCACGCAGATGACAGTGGCGAGCTGCGGCGCGATCATCCCCGACCCTTTGGCGAGCGCGGAGAGCGTGACCTCGTGACCACTCAGGCTAAGCGTGCGTGTGGCCATCTTTACGCGCGTGTCGGTGGTCATGATCGCTTCCGCGGCCAGCTCCGGATCCACCCGCTGCTCTTTGACCAGCTTGGGCAGCGCGTTGATCACCTTCTGCACGGGGAGCCGAACGCCGATCACGCCCGTGCTCGCGGAGAGCAGGGTGGACGCGGGAAGTTTCAACGTCGTGCCGAGATCGCTTAGTACGCGGCGCACGTCTTCGACGCCCGCGTTGCCCGTGAGGGAGTTGGCGTTGCCGCTGTTGATCAAGACCGCGCGGAAGCCCTCTCCGGGAAGGCGAGTCTCCGCCTCCAAGATGGGCGCGGCCTTCGCCTTGTTCGCGGTGAAGCAGGCCGCCGCGACACAAGGGGCCTCGCTGAGGACCAGGGCCAGGTCCTTGCGGTAGGGCTTAATTCCGGCGTGGACGCCGGAGTATGTGAACCCTTTGGCGGTCTTCACGGGTGAAACGCTCGCAGGTGGGTGAGGCCCTCGTGCTCGGGCCAGCCCATCAGGAGGTTGAGGTTCTGCACCGCCTGACCGGCCGCGCCCTTGAGCAGGTTGTCGATCGCCGAGACGACCACCACCCGGCCCGGATCCAATCCGGTCTCATCCACGCTCACGCCCAGATCGCAGCGGTTCGTTCCGACAACCGCTTTGAGATTCACCTGATCCGCATCCGCAAGCACTCGGATGAAGCGTTCGCCTTCGTAGGCTCGAGCGAGCGACTCGCGGACCTGAGCAGCCGTCTTGCCAGGCGCCAGCCGCGCGTAGGCGGTGGAGAGAATGCCGCGGCGAAGCGGAAGCAGGTGAGGGGTAAACGTGAGTGACGGAACGGCGAGCGTCTGGAGAATCTCCGGGGTGTGCTGATGCTTCAGAACCTTGTACGCCCGGAAGTCCTCATCGATTTCCCCGAAGCCGTAGTCCTCGGAGCCTGTGCGTCCCGCACCGGTCGTGCCGGACGCCGCGTCGATCACGATTCCGGTCTTTTCGATGACTCCTGCCTTTAGCAACGGCGCGAGCTGCAGTGCCGCCGCCGTGGCGTAGCACCCAGGGTTCGCCACCAAGGCGCCCAGCGTTTGCCGTCCCAGCTCCGGCATTCCGTAGACCGCTTTCGCCAACAGCGCTGGGGCAGAGTGGGTGAAGTTGTAGAAGGCTGGGTAACGGTCTTCCTGCTTCAGCCGAAAGGCGCCGGAGAGATCCACCACCTTGCAGCCCAACTCCAAGAGCTTCGGCGCCAGGGTGAGCGACGCTTCCGCCGGCGTGGCCAGCAGCGCGGCCGCGCAGCCCTTCGCGAGCGCAAGTCCCTCGTCGTGCGAGACGTACTTTAGCGGGACGTCATCGCCTGTTTTGGAGAGGACGCTGCTGCCGCCCCACTTGTCGCTGGTGACGACGGCCAGCTTGGCCCGAGGGTGCGCGGACAACAGCCGCCCCGCGACCAGGCCTGAGTAACCGGAAGCTCCAAAAAGGGCGATATGCATCGCGTGCATAAATATGCAGATTCAACGCCGCGCGCAATGGGTCAATTCCGCGCTGTATCACGCGAGCGAATCGTTCCGTCGTCCTCGATCACGGGCCCCAACTCCGGGAAGCCTTCCGTGGTCAACCGGCGAACCAACTTCACCGCTCGGGCCGAAGGATCTGGCTTAGGGATTCCCCGTCCTTCTTGAACCGTCGGGATGATTCTTCCCGAGAGGAACTTCCCGTCCGGCGCGAGCGAGGTCTCGACAATCATCCCCACGCCCAAGTTGCCGGAGAGATCAAAGCGGCCGTAGGTCGCGAAATTTCCCATTGAGTAGACGATGAGCCGTTCTTTGTAGACCTCCAAGCCGCGCAGAACGTGAGGACCATGGCCCAGAATCAGATCTGCTCCAGCGTCGACCATCTTCTTGGTGAACACGCGCAGGTCGCCGCGGTTCTCGCCGTGGAACATCTCTTTGCCTTCGGGCACCGCGAGCGCCTTCGCCCCTTCCGCGCCGCCGTGGAAGGAGACGATCACGACGTCGCTCTCCGCGGCCGCCGCCTTCACCATTGCCACCGCGGCGCCGTGATCGTTGAGGTAGTTACACGCGGCGGAAGTATGGAAGGCGATCAGCGCGATCTTCAGCCCGTTCTTCTGCAGCTTGGCCACGCTGCCCGGAGGTCCAGACCACTTGATGCCCAGCGAATCCAACGTGGCCTCGGTCTCGCGACGGCAGCTCTCACCGTAGTCACCCGAATGGTTGTTGGCGGTGGAGACAAAATCCACCCCCGCAGCCTCGATGTACTTCCCGTAGCGGGTGGGCGAGCGGAACGCGTAGCAAGTGTTGGTGGGACGTGGGCACTTCTTGCTTTCTCCGTTGTCGCAGAGCGGTCCTTCGAGATTTAAGAAGGTCAGATCCGCGTCTTGCAATAGGGACGCAACTGCTTCGAGCGAGGTCGCGCCGTCGTCAGGCGGCAAATTTCCCTCAGGAATCTCCGTGCCCAGCATCACGTCACCCGCGGCACGCAATCGCAACGGTCCCGCGTCAGACGGAGGAGCCTTGGGCGCCGCGTTGGAGGCCGCGGCCACCTTCTTCTGCTGAGCAACCCGAGCGCGCGCGATCTTGAGATTCGCGTCCAGCTCCGGGTGCCTCGGCGCCAGCTTCTTCACTGCCTCCCACTGCGTCAGCGCCTCGGTCCAGTTCCCTTCCACGGAATAGGCCCAGCCCAATTCCCAGTGGCAATCAGCGCGGGTGGGCGACGCTTCTAGGCAGGCCCGCAGCTCGGTCACGGCAGCCGTTGCGTCCTTGTTCTTCAGGGCAGCGATGCCGCGCTCGTATTCGGCGTCTCCCGCTTCGGGGGCAGCGGCTATCGACAGCAGCAACGCGAAGGAAAGGATCATCGTATGAGACCCGTCGTGAAGGGTGGGGCGCGCAGCTTACTCGCGGACGCCGAAGGTGCCGGACTTTACGCTTGTCACTCGGGTTGCCTCAGGTGGCGCGAGTGTAAGGTACGGCACCTCGCTCGGCGCGGAGCTCAGCCTTGGATGCTTAACAGGGACCGGACTCGATCGTCCGCGGGCAACGTCCGGCGCGCTTCTTCACCCAGCAACGCGGTGCTCAGCGCGTTGTGCAGCGTGGTCGGCGCGGCACCGAAGCGCTTGGCCTCCAGCTGAATTTGATCCGCTGGTGCTCCACCCGGCGTCTCCAGAGTCTTCGACAGCTGCACCACCACGCGCGGTCCGTCGATCGAAACGCCACTCACCGTGTTCCAGGGCAGGGTGACGGCTTGCTTGCGCTGCACCAGATAGAGCGCCTCGCGGCTGAGCGCGAGCGACGGGGCGCGCACCTGGGCGAGCTGTCCCCGAAACAGCACCATCCCCGCGATCAATCCCAACAGGAGTCCCCAACCCACGCGGTCCGACTGGGTCGCCAGCCTTTGAATCACCCCTCCCGCCACAGCGGCGCCCCCGGAGAAGAGCAAGAAGCGGAGGACGTAGATGCTGCGCAATGTGCTCGAATAGGAATAGAGCCAGCGGGTGGTCATCAAGTAAACGCGAGTCGTTTCCGACTCGCGCTCCTGGCATCAAGGGGGGCTGCGTCGGCTCAATTGGTGGACTCTGACTTGGCGCTCTCCGCCTTGATCCTGTGCAGCCCGTACCGTGTCGCGGCGGATTCGACGATGCGCCCGATGAGTTGGGTGTAATTGAGCCCCTTCTCCTTGGCGGCCATGGCGAGTTCGCTCTGGGCTTCCAAGTAGGGGTTGGGGTTCACCTCGAGGATGAACGCCTCGCCGGTCTCGGCGGAAATTCGGAAGTCGACGCGCGCGTAGTCGCGGATCTTCAGCGCGCGGAAGGCGAGCAGTGCAGAGCGCTCGATGCGCGCGCGCAAGTCGGATGGGATGTCTTTCGCGATCTCCAAGCGCGGTGAGCCCGCGGTCTCCGGACCGAACTTGACCTCGCGATCCGAAATCCGCGGCTGCTCCTCATCCCAATTCCCAAAGTTCAGCTCCACGATGGGAAGGATCTCCGGACGAGTGGCCTGACCGAGCACCCCCACATAAACCTCTCGCCCTTCGATGAACTCTTCGGCCAGCGCCTCGTCCTGCAGCTCTTTGCGGATCTCGCGCACGCGCTTGGTGAGGTCATCCCAGTCCGCAACGACGGAGTGTTGACCGATGCCAATCGACGCGTCAGAACGCGCAGGCTTCACGATCAACGGAAACCGAAGGCGGCCTTGGGTCTCGAACGTCTCGCCATCGAACGTGGCGAAGTTCGGAGTGCGCACCTCGTGGTACCCGAGCAGCTGTTTGGTGAGGATCTTGTCCTGGGCCAAGAGTAAGCCGGCAGTCCCTGAGCCCGTGTGCTTGATGCGCGCCATCTCCATCAGGGCGGCCACGTTCACTTCCAACCGATAGTCGTCCGCGAACGTCTCACACACGTTGAAGACCAGATCGCAACGCGACTTCTCAATCTCCGTGAGGATGTCGAAGACGCGGTCGTGAACGCCAATCGTCGTGGACTGGTGTCCCAGCGCAGAGAGCGCGTCACAGATGTGCTGAACGACCGGATCCATTGGCTCGCCGCTGGGCTGGTAGTGCAGCACGGCGAGCTTCAACGGCGGCAAAGCCATGCTGCAGAAACTACGTCACCGTTGCGCGCGTGGCCAGAGCTTGGCCGGTCGCCGCCTCAGTCCACTTCGAAGAACTTGTCGGTGT
>JBQTKE010000617.1:0-3130 GCA_052386435.1 Myxococcaceae bacterium | reverse complement strand
GCTGCGTGCGAGCCGGCGAAGCCGCAGTCGTTCCGGCCGCGTTATGGGTATGCGGGAGACCACGACCGAACGAACGCCTGGCCGGCTCCCGCATTCCCGGGCACGAACTTAAGATCTGCGGTACTAGCGAGGCGTCGGTGCTGAGACCCAGTGGAAGCGTTGTCGTCCGCGCTCCGGGAGGAGCGCTCCGCGGGCGAAATAGATATTGATGACCATCCACGGAGGTGATCCTTGATGCACGTGCTCTTCTACTTCTCTGCGATCAGCGTGTTGCCGTTCTGGGCGGCGATGATCCTTTTCCCGCGCGCTCGGCTGACCGCGAAGCTCGTTGCCTCGCCCTGGATCATCCTTCCCGCTGTGTTCTGCTACCTCGCGCTCGCAGCGCCGCACTCACGAGAACTGCTCGGCGTATTCTGGTTACCGTCACCTGAATCGCTCGCGCCGGTGATGGCCCAGCCGTGGGCAGCGAGCATGTTCTGGGCATACGCGGGCGCGTTCGATCTCTTCGTGGGTCGCTGGATCTACCTGGATGCCACCGAACGCGGGATTCCCCACACCTTCGTCGCCGGTCCCCTCGCTGTGTGCGTGCTATTCGGCCCGGTCGGCTTCCTCCTCTACGCCGGCGTGCGCGTGCTTCATCGTCGCCCCGATCCACGCTGAGCCAAGAACTCGAGCGTGGCCACAGCGAGCCCACAATTTCTTGGGTCTCCGCCCGGAGCTCCGCAACGGATCAGATTCGTGCGCCGTGCTCGTGCCCACCGCTCTGCCGACCTAAGGCGACGACTTCCTCCTCCACCTCTGTTGTCCTCCTCCGGCCACGTGCAGCCGGCTTCGATCGCAGAGGGAGAACCGGGCTTCGGCTGGGGCGGAACCATCTCGAGACAATAAGCGCCTCAAGGGAGTATTCCGTTTGGATGTTCGTCTCCTTCCCCGGAAGAGGGATCTCGTGTCGCACAAATCGCTCGTGGTTTGGCTGAACGGGCCCTTTGGGGTGGGCAGGACGACCGTGGCGTGCGGCCTGGCGGAGCGTTTGAACGCCAGAATCTTTGATCCAGAGAGCGTCGGCATCTTCCGGCGCATCTTCCTGCGGGCCGCACGCCCTCCGAATGATTTCCAGGAGGTTTCGGCTTGGCGGCGGCTGACCCGGTGGCTCCTGAAGATGCACCTTCTCGTTTCTCGCCGGCCGGTCGTAGTTCCGATGACGCTGGTCAACGAGGCCTACTTCGAGGAAGTGATAGGAGCGCTGCGCGCGGGCGGCGTCGAGGTTCGCCACTTCGCGCTGGTGGCGTCAGCTGCCGCCGTGCGCGGCCGACTCAAAGAGCGTGGGACCGTAGCCGCCTGGGCCGAGAAGCAAGTCGAACGCTGCCTCGCGGCGCTCTCCTCACCGTTGTTCAAAGAGCATATCGACACGGAGCACACCTCGGCGGACGAGGTGATCGAGCGGCTTCTTGAGCGCCTTGGCAGGTCATCCATGTCGTAGAGCGCGTGGCGGTCTTTGGGGTTCGAGACGCATCTCTTCGAGTGACGCGTACGGCCTGAGGGGCGTCACGTGCTCCGCTAGCGGTGCTGGCGAGCCGACGACGCGAAGATCGGTACCGACCTTTCCAGTCCGGTGATCAGCTCGTCGATCGACATCGGCGGATTCTTGAGGTCTCCAGCCTGCTCGATGAGCACCCGCATCATCTCCTGCGGCCGAAGGCTGAGCAGCGAGGTCAGGAACTCGTCTGGGCTCTGGGCCTCGATGCTTTGCGGAAGGTCCTCCTTGCGAAAGTGGCGCAGATTGTTGGTGACGATCACCTGAGCGCCGGCTGCCACGGCGGCGGCGGCGACGTGCCGGTCTCCGGGGTCATTGAGCATGGCGGGGATGAGGTGCTCGTAGCCGGAGACCATCGCTGCGGGGAAGTAGTCCTTCATCGCCGCTACTCGACGTTTCGCACCAGTCTCCGAGCATTCCATCTCTCGGATGAGCGCGTCCTCGAGTTCCTTCAGGACGCGTTCGCTCCAATAGGGCTGGTAGAGGTCGGCGTCGGCAGCGCGCAGAAGCGTGTCGCAGAGCGCGAGCGGGAACAGCACGTTCGCGTCGAGTAGCACCCGGAAGATGGGCATTGGCATGCCCGGTCTTCCTACTTCTTGCCGAAGTAGTTGCCCATTTCCTGGGCGTCCTGGGTCATCTGGCGAAGACCTGCTCGACGTCTGTCGTCTCGCTGCTGCTTGAACGCGATGAGGTCATCTGCGCGGATGCGCCGGTGCTTGTTCACCCGCGTGAAGGGAATGGCTCCTTCATCCAAGAGTTGCACCACGTACTGCCGGGAGACGTTGAGGATGTCGGCGGCCTCTTGGCTGGTGAGCTCACGGTGCGATGGGATGAGGGTAACCATGTCGCCGCGAGCGAGCGCTGCGACGAGGTCGCGAAGCATGGCAGCCAGAAATGCCGGAACGACAAGCTGCTCCTTCCCAATCTCGAGCCGAAGCCTTGGCTGCGCCTTGGCCTGGCGGGGTTCCAGGTACTCTTCGAGCCGCTCGCTCAACTCCTCCACCTGCGGCCGCTCCTCTGCTGGAGCCACCTGAGGGGTGAAGAACGTGGGCCGGAGATCGATGGCGGGCGCGGTCATGGCGGGAACCTCATTCGCCAATCAACCTAGGTATAAATCGACGCAAACGCAAGTAGCGGTTGCGTCGATTGTTATTCCATCGCCCACCTAAGTATCTGAATAAGCAGGAGTCTATCTGCACGGCACAAGGTACGTTGGAATTCGAGCGAAGGTCTATCCGCCCACACCCGGGATGGAGCCCTCCTGCGCTTCGCAGATCTGATCGGGTCACTTCCACCGCGTGCGCTTGATGGTTCGCTCGGTTCCATTTCGCCGAATGGTGACGGCGACTTCACTGCCGGGAGGCCCCTTGAGCCGCGCTGCTCCTTCCTGGTAGCTCGCGACAGGCCCGGCGTCGATCGGAACGATCTCATCTCCACGCTGAAGGCCGCCCAGTTCGGCCGGGCTCTTAGGCTGCGTCAGCTGGCGAAGGACTTCGAGGGGATGGAGGTCGGCTGGCCGGAGGATGGGCTGGAGCGACTGCAGGCGGAAGCGGCCCAACACAGGCTGCCCCTGCCCGAAGCGCCACGCAAAACGCG
>JBQTKE010000616.1:0-3155 GCA_052386435.1 Myxococcaceae bacterium | reverse complement strand
CTGCCGTTGCGCGTCCCACTGGGCACGCTCGGCCGCGAGCACTTGGGTCTGCTCCGCCAGCGCGTCCTCGTGCGCGGCTTTCGCCCGCACCCGCTCCGCGTCCAGCGCCACGACCTGGTCTTGAAGTCCGTTGGCGCGTGCGCGTTCCGCCTGCAACGCCGACCGCTCAGCGACGAGCTCGTCCGTCAGGTCCTGCCGGGTCGTCTCCAGCGCCTGATGCTCGGCGCGCAGCGATGCGAAGGAGGACTTTAGCTCCTTCACCGTCTGTTCCAGCGCCTTGGATTCCTGCGCCAGCCGCTCGCGTTCTTCGCTGAGCGCGCGACCGCGTTCCTGCTCCGCTTCCAGGGCGGCCCTGGTCTCAGTCAACGTCGGGCCGCTGTCGCCTTCCAGCGCGGAGAGTTTCTGCTCCTGCGCAGCCAGATCCGCTTCCAACGACTGCACCCGCGCCATGCGCTGCGCGGCCTGCAGTGAGATCTGCTCCAGCTGTTCGCGCACGGTCTGGTGCGATTGCGACTCCGACGCCAGCTCATCGCGCAGCGCCCGCGACGCCGCTTCCGACTGCTCGCGCGACGACCGCTCCGCCGAGACCGCAGTGACAAGATCGCTTTCCAGCCGCCGCGCCCGAGAACGGGCGACCTCCAGCTCCGCTTCCAGATCCTGAATGCGCGACGACGAATCCTTCGAGCCCACCTTGAGCTCGGCCAGCTTCTGCTCCAGCTGCTCCGCCAGGCCACGGGCGGTGCGCTCTGATTGGGCCAGGGTTTCGCTGTCTTTGCTGAGGCGTGCGGAGGCGGCGCGCGCGGACGCCAGCTCCGTTTCCACGGTGAGCCGTTCGGCCCGTTCGGCATCCAGTGCCTTGTCGTGCTCAAGCCGCTCGGCGTTGAGGGCCCGTTCGGCGTCGGCGCGGCGCTGCACGTCCGCCTCAGTCTCCCGACGAACCCGCGCCAGCTCCGCGTCCTTAAGCACCAGCTGATCGCCCGCGCTCTGTGCGGCGGTCTGGGCTTTGTTTCGTTCGGCCTGCAGATTCTCCAGCGCGGCCATGGCGGTGGAGAGCTGTTCCGCCAAGCGCAGCTCGCGTTCGCGCAGCTGGGTGAGCTCGCCTACGCGCCGCCCTACCGCCTCTTCCCCGCGCTCGGCGGAGAGCTTGAGCCGCTCCAGCTCAATGCGCGCGTTGGCAAGGCCGTCGTTGGAATCGCGCAGCTCCGCGTACGCCTTGGTGAGGCGAAGCCGGCTGTCCTCGAGCAGCGACTGCAGCTCTTCCTTCTTGGCCCGCTCCAGCCGCACCGCTTCGTTGGAGGCCAGCGCCTGGGCGTAGCTGTCCTTCTTCTCCCGCTGCGCCTTCTCCGCTTCCTGGCGTTGTGTCGCCAGTCGGCGCTCCGCGTCCTCGGCACGTTCAGCGGCGACCTGCGCTTCGGCCTCGGCCCGGCGCACCCGCGCCGCCAGCTCGTCGCGATCCGTGGCCACGGAAGAATGAGTGCGGGCCGAGTCCAGCTGCGCCACCAGCCGGCTGCTCTCTTCGCGAACTTGCTCCAGCTGCGCCGCCAACTCCGCGGCCCGCGCTTCTTTCGCGGTCAGCTCTTCGCGGACCTTGCCCAACGCCTCTTTGAGACGACCACTGCGCTCTTCCCAATCGCGGCTGCGCTTGGCGTAGGCCTCCAGCTTGCCGCCCGAATACGCCAGCGGCTCGGGCGGAAGTTGCACCCAAGTGGGATCGAAGGAGCGCACCGGCTCATTGCCCGCCAGCACGATGAAGTACGCGGCTTCGCTCGCACCAGCGAGAGAGCCGTCGACTTGGAGCCCCTCGCCTTGCTCGAAGGCGATCTGGTAGCCCAGCACTGGACTCTGAGTCGCAACCTCGACCGACGCGAAATGCGGCGAGAGAAGATCCAGCAGTTGACCGTACGTGGGCGTGACGTCCGAAACATCCGGATCCGCGAGCTGCGAGAGTGCGAGCCCCGCCGGGTTGCGCAAGCCACCCATCAGGTAGCCGTTCCGCGCGACCAGCCGCACCAGCTCTTTGAACAGCTCCGGCGCGCCCACGAAGCGACCCAAATCCGCGACAATGACCAGGTCAAAGCTGTTGGGTTCCAAGTCGTCGAAGACGTTGGCGCGAAATCGAAGCGACTCACTGCCGTACTTGGCTTGTGCGTCCTCGACTGCTTTCAGATCCGGATCACACGCGAGAACGAAACGGGCGCCGCGCGTGGAGAGGAAGTGCGCGCTCTGCCCCGCGGTGGAGGCCACGGCGCCCAATTCCAGGACGCGCCGGCGCACGAACAAACTCTCCGCAAAGATGTAGCGAGGCAGCAGCTCGCTTTGACCCAACTGGCGGAAGGCGGTTTGCATCGTGGCGTCGTGAAGACAGTGAAAGTATAGGCCAGGGTGGCCGTTCCCCAACGAAAGCAGCTAAGAGGGACGCATGTACGAGGAGACGGGAACCTTTGGCCAGAGGGCAAAACGGGCGCTGCTCCGCGCCGCGGTGACGTTGGTGATTCTTGGGTTGGCGGGCGCCGTTCTGTACCTGTTGTCCTACCTCAACTCGAAGACGTTCACCCTCGAGGCGCGGGACGGTCAGCTGGTGGTCATGCAAGGGCGCTTTCTCCCTCTGGGAGCGGACCCCTATCGCCCCTCTGATCCCGGGCTGATGGATACCTACGCCCCCATCTCCCTCGAAGGCCCTGCGCCCGGTTCACTGCTCGAGGAGAGCTATTCGGACCGCGACGCACTGGACCGTGCCCTCTTCTCCTACCTGGAGCAGGTGGCCCAGCCGCGCGTCGCCTCTGACGACATTCCGACGCTGGAGAAGGGGCTGGTGTACCTGCGCCGCGCCGGGAGACTCTCCGCGCTGACCGAAGAACAACGCAACCGGCTCAAGACCATGCAGGCCGAGGTTTCGTTCTATCAAGCAAGGTCGAGGCTGGAGGACGCGCGGAAGCTGCTCGCCGAGTCGCTGACCCAACTCAAGCTCGCATCGGAGAGCCAGACGCGTCACGCCCGCGCCGCGCACCAGATGATCACGGAGATCGAGCCGTCCGCGAAGGAGTTGGAGGAAGCGTTGCGCCGAGCAGTTCACACGCTCTCGTCGCCTGCGCCGGTTGAACCGCCGGCTCCGGCCGCACCGCAGACCGTGGATGCCGGGACGTGAGCTCGGGGTC
>JBQTKE010000615.1:0-3137 GCA_052386435.1 Myxococcaceae bacterium | reverse complement strand
GGCTGTGTATATCAGGGGGAACCCGATGCTTAAGGACGTTCAAGGGTCTCCGGACACCCGAGAGATTGCTCTCGATCACGCAGGTGTTTCCGACCTCCGCTACCCCATCGTCGTCCTGGACCGGTGCCACGAAAAGCAGCGGACGGTAGCGTCAATTTCGATGTCCGTCGGGCTGCCTCACCATTTCAAAGGCACCCACATGAGCCGCTTCATCGAGGTGCTGAATTCGCATCGCGGTGAAGTGACGATGCGCACCTTGCCGGCGATTCTTGCAGAACTGCAGTCCCGTCTTGATGCTGCGTCCGCTCGGGTAGAGGTTCGATTTCCGTATTTCCTCGAGCGAAAGGCGCCCGTCACTGGGGCGTCGGCGCTCATGGATTACGACTGCTGGTTCATTGGAAGTTCAGCAAGCAGTGACCGCGATTTCATTCTTGGCGCCCGAGTCCCCGTTACCAGCCTTTGTCCCTGCAGCAAGGAGATCTCGGATTACGGTGCGCACAATCAGCGTGGGTACATAACCATCGAGGTCCGGGGAGAGACGGCCCCCTCCCAAAACGAAGTTGGCAAGTTCGTTTGGCTTGAAGAATTGATCGAGCTCGCCGAGGCATCCGCCTCAGCTCCGGTTTTCCCCTTGGTGAAGAGACCGGATGAACGGCACATCACGATGCAGGCATACGACAATCCGGTCTTCGTTGAAGACATGGTGAGGAACGTTGCGCTGAGGCTGCGCGACGACCCTCGCGTGAGTTGGTTCCGAGTTCACGCGAAGAACGATGAGAGCATCCACAACCACAACGCATTCGCGTCTCTCGAGTGGCGCCGTGAACGAGGTGGTGCGTGAAGCCAGTGCTTCACATCATCACGCAGTGCACGGACAGGAAGAAGGCAGCTGTTCCTGTCCAGTTGCAGATGCGACGGTATAGGCAGCGCGACCTCGACGCGCGGGCGTCGGCTTGGGCTCGAGCCCTGAGCGAGTGCGACTCTCGGGTCCGGGCGAGAGACCTCTATGCTGGTGAGCATTGGACCGCCAGCGTAGAACTCGAGAGAGCTGCAGTTTCTGCGGGCTTCGAGGCTCATCTGTGGGTCGCGTCTGCTGGGTATGGGCTCGTCTCAGCGGAGGCGATGATCACGCCGTACTCGGCGACTTTCGCCACGGGCAGCCCAGACTCGGTCGTTCGTAGCGACGGTAGTTTGGCGCGGGATCGCCAGCTCTGGTGGCACGCGGTCAACGAAGGGCGCAAAGGTGCCCGAACCACGATTGGACAGTTGGGGCGGTCGTCCGAGAACCGTCTTCTGTTGGTTCTATCGCGTGCGTATCTCCAGGCGGTCCTTCCGGAGATTGAAGAAGGGGAGGGGTTGCTCGGCTCAACCGAGCGGCTCCTCATAGTCACTGGAGACGCGCCCGAAATGGCCTCAGCGCCCTGGTCGCATCATCTCGTGCCATCGAGCGCGCGACTCAAGAATGTTGTCGGTGGCACTCGCATCGGCCAACACGCGCGATTGGCTCTTACTCTGATGAGGGCAACGCCCGCCGCCGAGTTCTCTGCGAAAATCTGGCAGGCACGAGTCGCCGCATGGCTTGACGCGTCTCCGCAGTTGGAGACGTACGAGCGAACGCCGATGAGCGACGAAGAGGTCCGGGAATTCGTCCGGGCCGCCGACACGAACTCATGGTCGCGAGCTCTGCGGGGATTGCGGGATGCCGGCCGTGCCTGCGAGCAGAAGCGGTTTCGGAAGATATTTCAGGAGGCGAGGAACCCATGAAGGACGGAGACGAGTTCATTCGGCGTCGAGCAATTCGGATCGTCCAGGACCCCAAGCATCCGCTCTTCATGTTCTCGCTTACCTCTGACGAGTTGATGAGGATTGCAGACATCTCTCGAGTAGGCCGAGACGATACGGGACACCTGCTCGGATATCAGCGACCAGAGGTCAAGAAGCATGTGAAGAACATCGTCGAGTACCTCGAGAGCGACGAGGTCTTGTTCCCGAACTCGATTATTTTGGCGCTCTCGTCCACGTGTGACTTCAAGCAGGTCCGAGGGCCGAAGGTAGAAGAAGGGCCGACGGAGGCAGGGACCCTCACGATTCCGCTCCCGCGAGAGGGGCAGCAGAAGCCAGCATGGATTGTCGATGGTCAGCAGCGCGCCCTCGCGCTTTCTCACGCGAAGCGGCAGGGGCTTCCAGTTCCCATCAATGCGTTCATTGCTGACGAAGTGCAGTTGCAGCGCGACCAATTCCTCCGCGTTAACAACACCAAGCCTCTTCCTAAGGGTTTGATCACCGAACTGCTGCCCGAGGTTGATACCCTTCTCCCTGCCAACCTTGCGGCGAGGAAGACGCCGGCAGCTCTATGTGACCTTCTCAATCGCGATCCCGAGTCGCCGTTTCGAGGGCTCATTAAGCGCTCATCTTCGACCCCGGAGGAACGGAAGGTTGCAGTTGTAATGGATACTGCGGTCGTTCGATTCATCCAGGAGAGTTTCAGCACGCCGAGCGGATGCCTTTTCCCATACCGAAACTCCGCCACGAATGTGACGGACTTTCAGAGCATCCGGAAACTTCTGTTGATCTACTGGTCAGCCGTCAAGGACGTGTTCCCGCTCGCATGGGGCCGACCGCCAGAAGAGAGCCGCTTGATGCACAGCGCAGGCATGCTGGCGATGGGGCGACTGATGGACCGCGTGATGGGATCCATCAACGTCAACGACACGAGAGCGCCCCAAACCGTTCGGGCCGAGCTCGAGCGCATTCGAGGCCTTTGCCACTGGACCGATGGAAGGTGGGACGAACTCGGTCTTGCCTGGAACGAAATTCAAAACCTACCCAGACATGTTCGAGACCTCACCGAACTGCTTCTGCGGGCCTACCTGACACACCGGAAGTCGGCGGCATGAAGTACTTCTTTCCGGACAGCCAGGACTTGGTCGATCCGAGCTTCGACTTCACCCGAGAACGCCGGTCTATCGACCGCCTCCGCCAGCGGGACGATCTCTACGCTCATGAGGTTTTTGCCACACCAGCCTTTGATGGATTGCTGGTATCGAAAGGCATCGTCGATGGCTACGGCGCTAGCACGAGTCGATACTCCATCGCCCAGCGGCAGCGTCTGTTGCGCTTGGGGGCTCGAGCGTTCT
>JBQTKE010000614.1:0-6133 GCA_052386435.1 Myxococcaceae bacterium | reverse complement strand
TGCTCGGGCGGCGGTTCACCGAAGAGCTCACGCTCGTCGTCGCGGACCACCGGCTCGTTGCTCACGATGGACGTAACGTCTGGCTGATCCGCGATGTCGATCACGCGCGAATAGACAGCCGCGCCATCCCCGGCGCCCTGCGGAACGGTGAGGTCGACTTCGATCTCCACCGACCTGTTCTGAGTGCGCGCGCCTGCTTCCGTTTCGGGGATGAGCCCGCGTCCATTCGCGCGGGTCCGATGAGGCGGGACGTACCTCGGCCTGGGCGGAACGCCGTAGAGCTTCTCCAGGTATTCGCAGATGCGCAGCTCTGGTGCAACCACGGGCTTGAGCTGCACGGTGGCGGCGTTGGTCAGCTCTTGCAGTCCCTTCGCGTCCAGTGGGTTGGCCATGGCGATAGCCAGCACCCGCGGCTTGGTGGAGACGATGCCCAGAGGAACGGCGTGATGCTTTTCGGCGAGCGGACGCGCAATCATCCCCAGCGTCTGCGGGGTCACTTGTCCGAAGTACTTGAGCAGCGCGGGAGGCGTGTTGAGCTGCGTGGCCAACGCCTGGGTGAGGGCATCGAGATCCAGCACCCCCATCTCCACCAAGTTGGTGCCCAGCCTGCCGCCGTAAAGGACTTGGTACCGGAGCGCGATCTCCAGGTGATCCGGCGTGATGCTCTTTTGCTGGATGAGGATCTCCCCCAGCGCCTTCCGCATGGGTCGCAGTCTAACCTGCGAGGGCAAAAGCACC
This sequence comes from Myxococcaceae bacterium, assembly GCA_052386435.1. Taxonomy (GTDB): domain Bacteria; phylum Myxococcota; class Myxococcia; order Myxococcales; family Myxococcaceae; genus JBQTKE01. The sequence continues at coordinate 5,395 of JBQTKE010000614.1, read as the reverse complement.
TTTCGATGAGAGGTGGAGGGAAGGCCCACATCATGCTACGGGCAACGCCTCTATGAGCAGCGAGCCGAAGAGCGACTCCACCGAGCTGAAAGACACCCTCAACCTGCCCCGCACCGACTTCCCCATGAAGGGAAACCTGGCGCAGCTCGAGCCGAAGCTCCTCGAGTGGTGGAAGAGCGAACGGGTCTACGAGCGCATTCTCGAGGCAAACGCCCAGGCCCCGCAGTTCGTGCTGCACGATGGGCCGCCGTACGCGAATGGCCACCTTCACGCGGGTCACGCGCTCAATAAGACGCTCAAAGACTTCGTTGTGAAGTACCGCAACATGGCGGGACAGCTCTGTGCGTTCGTGCCGGGCTGGGACACCCACGGTCTGCCCATTGAGCAGGCGGTTGAAAAGCGGCTCAAGGACAAGAAGATCGACAAGCGTTCTTTGTCCCGCGAAGAGCTGCTGACGAAGTGCCGCGAGTATGCGGAAGAGTTCATCGACATCCAGCGCACGGAGTTTCAGCGCATGGGTGTGTTCGGGCTTTGGGAGCAACCGTACAAGACGCTCGCGTACGACTACGAAGCGCAGGAGATCCGCGAGCTGGCGACCTTCGCGCGCAAGGGCTTCCTCTACCGCAAGAAGAAGCCGGTCTATTTCTGCCTGACCGACGGCACCGCGCTCGCTGAAGCGGAGGTCGAGTACGAAGACCACGCGAGCCCCTCTGTCTACGTCGCGATAGATACGCACGGTGACGCGGTCGCGAAGAAATGGCCGAAGCTTTCTGGGAAGAAAGTGTCGTTCGTGATCTGGACGACCACCCCCTGGACGCTCCCGGCGAACCTGGCGATCGCGGTCAACCCGAAGCTCGAGTACGTCTTCTACGAGCTGGATGGTCGCGTGCTGGTGCTGGCGAAAGATCTTCTGCCCGCTGTTTTGAAAGAGATCTCCGACGACGTTCAGGTGAAGGACGTCAAGCTGCCCACCGGTCAGCTGCAGGCGCAGGCGCTCGCGGACCCGACGAAGATTTTGGGCTACGCGGCCGGTGAAGAGTTGGAGGGGCTGCAGTACCGCCACCCGTTCTACGAGCGCATCTCACCTGTCATCCTGGGCGACCACGTCACGCTCGACGCCGGTACCGGTCTGGTTCACACCGCGCCAGGCCACGGTCAGGAGGACTACGTGGTCGGGCTGAAGTACAAGCTCGATGTCTACAATCCCGTTCGGTTGGACGGCCGCTACGACGAATCGGTGGGCCCTCTGCTCCAAGGCAAGAAGGTCTTCGAGGCCAATCCCATCGTCATCGACACGCTCCTGGAGAAGGGCGCGTTGCTCAATGACAAGGGCGATTCGGTCAAGCACAGCTATCCGCACTGCTGGCGTTGCCACAACCCGATCGTTTTCTTGGCGACCAACCAGTGGTTCATCTCGCTGGAGCATGATCAGTTCCGAAGGCGCGCGCTGGAAGAAGTCGACCGCGTGAACTGGATCCCCGCGTGGGGGCGCGAGCGTATTCGGGGCATGTTGGAGAACCGGCCGGACTGGTGCATCAGCCGACAGCGTCAGTGGGGCGTACCCATCCCGGTCGCGCTCTGCGAAGGGTGCGAAGAGGCGGTGGTTTCGCCCGAGTTGATGGAGAAGGTCGCTGCTGCTGTCGAGCAGGAAGGCGTCGCGGTCTGGTACCGCACTCCCGTCGAGGAGTTCTTGCCCAACGGCTTCGCGTGCAAGTGCGGCGGGAAGAAGTTCCGGCGCGAGACGGACATCTTGGACGTGTGGTTCGACTCCGCGTGCTCGTTCGCCGCGGTCGCGGAGAAGCGGCGGGGGATGAAGGTACCGGTGGATCTGTACTTGGAAGGCAGCGATCAGCACCGTGGCTGGTTTCACTCCGCCATGCTCGTGGCCGTCGGCACGCGTGGGAGCTCGCCGTACAAGTCGTGTCTCACCCACGGCTTCGTCGTGGATGGCTCGGGCCAGAAGATGTCGAAGAGCCGCGGCAACGTGGTCGCGCCGGACAAGATCATCACGCAGCATGGCGCGGAAGTGATGCGGCTGTGGGTGGCGTCCAGCGACTACCGCGATGACGTGCGGCTCTCCGAGCAGATCCTCAAGGGTCTGAGCGAGGGTTATCGGAAAGTTCGAAACACGCTGCGCTACGCGCTCTCGAATTTGTATGACTTCGATCCGGCGACGGACTCGGTCGCGACGGAGAAGCTGCAGCCGTTGGATCGCTGGGTCCTGGCGCGGCTGGCGGAGCTGACGCAGAAGGTTCGCAAGGCCTACGACCAGTACGAGTTCCACCTCGTCTACCACTTGGCCGTCGACTTCTGCGCGACGGACTTGTCGGCGGTCTATTACGACATCTCGAAAGACCGGCTCTACACGTCGAAGGCGACGGGCGAGAAGCGGCGCTCCGCGCAGACGGTGCTCTACGGGCTGACTCGGGAGCTGCTGCGGTTGCTCGCGCCGGTGATGAGCTTCACGTCCGAAGAAGCGTGGCAGCAGCTCCCGGGAAAGAAGGCGCCGTCTGTCTTCTTGGCCGGGTTGCCCACGGGCACCGAGCTGGCGCCGGACAAGGAGCTGATGGCGCGCTACGAGAAGCTCTTCGCGGTGCGGTTGGCGGTGCAGTCTCTGCTCGAAGAGAAGCGTCACGCGGATCGTTGGTTGCCGGCGCTGGTTGCAGGAAGGTTGAGCGGCGAAGGGCTGGCGCTCATCAACGCGCACGTGGAGAAGTGCCAGAAGTGCCGCGCGCGGTTGGAAGAGGTGAAGGCCAAGGGCGGCGGAGAGGTTCCGCAAGGCGAGACACCGTTCATCATTGGCGCGTCGCTGGAAGCCAAGGTCCTCATCTCCGGCGCGAAGGAGCTGCTCCAGAAACACCGCGACGAGCTCGCCGGGTTGTTCATCGTCAGTCAGGTGGAGCTGGTGGAGAAGGCGTCGCCGCGCGCGGTGGAGCTGCCCGGCACAATCGGCTTGAAGGCAGAGGTCGTTCCCGCGGACGGAGCGAAGTGCCCTCGCTGCTGGAGCTATCAGCCGGAGGTCGCGAAGGGTGCACAGGTCTGCGCCAAGTGCGCTGAGGCGCTGAAGGCGTAGGTGGCGCGAGAAGGCGTGGGCCGGCTCCGCGAGCTCGACTCTTCGCGTGGGGACGGTCCCTCCGGTGCCGACTCCGGATGACCTGGCCCGCCTTCGGTGGAACGCCGCGGTGCGTGCGTCGTGCGGTTCCACTGCTGTGCGCGCAGCGGTTGGCGCGGCAGTCGTCACAGCGAAAAGACTCGCGTGAGAGCGGGTGATCCCAGGTGCACCGCCTCCCACACGGGAGCGGCGGAGGGAGTGCGATGGACTCGTTCAGAACGGTTCTGCCACCCTTCGCAGCTGTCTATGTCGAGCTACTGGATTCAGGATTCGCAGGGTCTCGTTCTGGGTCCGGTGGGAATCGACGTTTTGAAAGACCTCGCCACGGCGAAGCGGCTTGCTGACTTCCTCCGAGTTTCAAAGGACGGCACAACATGGAAGCCGGTCGCGCAGGTTCCGGAGGTGGCGCGCGTCTTTTCGCCCGGTGCCTCTGAACGGGCCGAGCGAGAGGCGGTGCAGGCCCAGCGTGTTCGCATGGAGTTGGAGCGTCTGAAAGCGTTGCCCACGCACGCGCTCTTCGGCGTGGTCCACACCGCACCGCTCGCGATTTTCCGTCAGGGCTTCCTCGCGCTCGCCAAGCCGTACCACCCCGCGCGGCTTTCCCGAGACGTTCATCCGGAGCTTTTGCGCGCGCACATGGAGATGTTCCAGTACCTCTCGGGACGGATGGTGGAGCACGAGAGGGGGACGAGCCGCCCGGTCCCCGCGCAGCGCGCGACGCCGCCCACGCTGCCGCCGCCCGCGCCGAAGGACGACGCGATTCAGTTGGTGAAGCATGCGCCAGATGGACGGCTCGAGGTCCGAGTGGATCTCGACTTCGGCAACGCGTTCATGCTCACCGGGCACAAGCTGGTGAACTACTCGATGGGCGGCCTCTTCCTTCCCTGCGAGCGGCTCGCTCCGCTGGGGACCTATCTCGACGTTCACCTGCGCTTCTTAACGCCGACGCGGCAGATTCAGTCGCGTGGAAGTGTGGTCTGGGAGAACTTGCTGAACGCGGCGTATCCCAAGGGGTTCGGCGTGAGGCTGGAGAAGCTGAAGGCGGAGGACCACGCGTTCGTGCGCGGGTTCATTGATAGGTATCAAGCCACCAAGAGCAAGCGCAGCTGAGTCGCCCATCACCGCCCGAGTGCGGTCGGCCTGAACTGTGGATGAACGGACTCACCTATTGAGTACAGCCATCCGCAGTTCCACGGCAGGCCGTCGGCACGGCCCCTTCGCTGTATCGACGCCGCAGGAAACGTTGTGACGCTGGCCTAGCCCGTCACGTTCGGGAAGAGGACCGCGCCGATCTTCTGTGCCAGCCGTTGGGTCGCGACAGTACGGTCCGAGGCATCGACAAACTCTTCCGGTCCCATCGTGAAGTGGCCCTTGTAGGACCGAGCGCTGTCGGCGAAGTGGAACGTCGTCTCGAACTTGTTGCCTTGAACCTTCACGCGTGCGGTGGGCTGCGAATAGGCGCCCAACCGGTTGGATTTCGCGTTGATGGAAGTCCATCGGTCGGGGAGGAGGTCCGAGAGAAGGCCGCCGCCTCTGACCCTGACCTCGGTCCAGCCTTCGTTCAGGACGGCGTCCAGCGCGGACGCGAGGACGATCTTATGCCGCCTGAGATAGGACTCGGCTGGCGAGGTCGCTCGCTCCGACGCATCAGTACTTTCCAAATCTCTGGGAAACTGAGCGCACCGTCAGGAGCGAACCTGTTAGCGCTCTTGTGGGACAGAGCTGCGGCCACGCACCTCAGCGTCCAAACAGTCGATCAAGCAGCCCAGGTCGCTTCGTGGCCAACACCTGGGTAGCCGCGAGTCGCGTCTGGCGTTAAGCCGCCGCGCCCTCGCCATTCCCCTGCGCAGCACACTCCGGAGGAAACGGCACCATCCTGTTTGCCCGGGGATCCCACAGCTTCAGCGAGAAACACGCGGCGACCGCGCGCGGCGACAACGACGTCACGCCCGGACTCTGCAGCGCGGGCATCGAATCCATCGCCTCCGGCAACCGGTAATACGGAATGCACGGGTTCAAGTGATGGACATGGTGAAAGCCGATGTTCGCGGTGAAGTAACGCATCACCGGTCCCATCTTCATGTAGCTGGACGACACCAACGCCGCCTGCGTGTACCGCCACTCTTCGCGCTTCTGGAAATAGGCGTCGGGATAGTTGTGCTGCGCGTAGAAGAGATACCCCCCCACTGCGAACGCGATCGCCATGGGAATTCCGTACGCGCGAACGAAGACTTCAAAGCCAAAGGCGGCGGTCAGTCCCCACGTGATCGCGATGTTGATCAA
>JBQTKE010000613.1:0-13652 GCA_052386435.1 Myxococcaceae bacterium | reverse complement strand
CGCCCAGGGCTCCACCACGTCCGCCTCGCGCTCCTCCGTCCCGAGCGCGACGGAGACGACGGACGAGATGCCGGGCTCTTCCATCGTGATCCCGTACAGATAGTCGGCCGCTTCCATCGTCCGCTTGTTGTGGGTGATGACGATGAACTGAGACTGCTTGCTCATCTCCTTCACCATGTCGTTGTAGCGGCCGACGTTTGCCTCATCGAGCGGGGCATCGACTTCGTCCAAGAGGCAGACCGGGGTGGGCTTGATGAGGAAGATGGCGAAGATCAGACCGACGGCGGTGAGGGCCTTCTCTCCACCCGAGAAGAGCTGAACGCTCTGCAGCTTCTTACCGGGCGGCTGCGCGACGATCTCGACACCCGGCTCCGCGCCCGGTCCCTCGTTCGTCAGGATCAGTGACGCACGGCCTCCGCCGAAGAGGCGAGGGAAGATCTGCTGGAACTTCTCATTGACCACGTCGAAAGTCTGCTTGAACCGTTCGCGGCTGGTCTCGTCGATCTTCTGAATCGCTGACTGGAGCTGGGCCAGCGACTCCTCGAGATCCTTCTTCTGGTTGGCCAAGAAGTCATGACGGTTGGAGAGCTCCTGGTACTCTTCGATCGCCGTGAGGTTGATCTCCCCCATGCGTTCGACCTGCGCGCGCAGCTCCTTGAGCTTCTGCTCCGCCTCTGGCGGAAGCGGTGGCAGCAGGTGGTACGTGTGCAGCTCCAGGTGCAGCGGCGTCTGATGGCGCTCCAGCACCTGCTCTTCCAAGTGCACCATGGCCATGGCGAGCTCGCGCTCCTTCAGAGAGAGCTCCGACAGTCCCTGGATGAGCTCATCCAACCGAGTGCGGACCTCGCGCAACGTGACTTCCTGATCGCGCAGAGCCGTGCTCTCGGTGGTGTGCGCGGTGCGACGCGTTTCGAGCTGCGCGCCCAACTCTTCCACCTGGGCAGACTTGGCCTCACGGGTGGCGGAGACTGTGTCGACCTGAGAATTGAGCGTAATCAGATGCGCGGTGCTGGTGGCGAGCAGCTCTTCCGTCCGGTGCGCACGGAGCGCGTTCTCATCGCGCTGGGCCAGCAGCTGCTCGAGATCCTTCCGAGCCGCCCCACCCCGTTCGGTGTTCGCCGCCACCTTCACCCGCAACGAGGTGAGCTCCGCGTTGAGCATGTCGGCACGAACCTTGAGCGCCTCCAGCTCGGCGCCCAGCTGACGCACGCGCTCGCCGCGAAGATCGCGATCAGTCTGTCCGTGCGCCACTTCGCCGCGAGACGCCTCTTCGTCGGACTCGAGCCCGGCGAGCTGCGCCTGAAGCTGACCGTCCTCTTGCTCCAGCGTGCCAAGGCGATCACGGAGCCGCGCGAGATCCTCGCCCGTCTTGTGCAGGTCCTTCTCCTGCGTGGCGATGTTGAGCTCTTCGGCGTGCTGGTTCTTAGCGAGGCCTTTGAGGATGCCTTCGGTGTGCTCGATCTGCTTCTGCAACCCGTAGTGGCGAGTCAGCGTCTCGTTGTAGCGAACCTCCACGCGCCCCACTTCTTCGGAGAGCTCGGCGATCTCGCGCTTCTTCTGCAGCGCACCGACCGCCGCGCCTTCCAACGTGCCGCCGGTGACCGTGCCGTCCGCGGTGACAACTTCGCCTTCCAGCGTCACCAGCGTGAAGGCTCTGCCCGCGCTCTGCGCGTACTCGCGAGCGACCTGCAAGTCTTCCACGATGACCACGTCGCCCAACAAGGACCGAAGGACCGGCTGCAGCGCGTCTTCGCAGCGAACTTCCGCCAATGCCGTAGAGAGCACACCAGGGCGGGAAAGGTCCGGCTCCGCGACGCCTCGGTCCGCCACGACGTCCGCGGCAATAAACGACGAGCGCCCTTCAGACGCGGACTTCAGATAGTCGACCAGTTCGAAGCCCTTGGCCCGGCTCTCGACGACCACGTGCTGCAGCCGCGCCCCTAGCGCCGCTTCGAGAGCCTTCTCATAGCGAGGCGTGGTGGAGATGACGTCCGCGACCAGACCGAAGATGCCCATCTGCCGCGCGTCGTCCCCCGCCTTGAGCATCACCGCGCGGACTCCGCGATCGAAGCCTTCGTACGTGCGCTGAATCTCCTGCAGGGAGTTGACCCGGCTGCGCTTGTCGGAGAGCTCTTCGCGCAAGGAAATGACGTGGATCTCGTTCTCCGCGAAGGCCTGGCGCGTGCGATTAAGCAGCTCTTCTTCGGCGCCTTTGCGAGCCTCGAGCTCGATGGCGAGCTGCCGACTCTCACCTACCCGCTTGGCCACCTCTGCGCGCGCAGTGTCCTGCTTCGACACCTCCGCGCGAACGCCCTCCGTCTCTGTGCGGACACGACCCTGCCTTGAGGCGAAATCCGCCTTCCGCGCGGCGAGGTTCGCCAAGTTGCTCTCGTGATTCGCCAGGCGGGTCGCGATCTGAACGAGCGCGCTCCGCTCCGTCTCCAGACGAACCGTGAGCTCGCTCTGAGTGTGCAGCGCGCGGCGCAGCTCATCCTGCGCAGCCTGCATGGCGACGTCATCGTCCTTCCAAGATCCAGAGAGCGAATCCAGCTCGCGCTCACGGGCCGCGATTCCTTCCGCGACTTCCGCGTTGCGCGTGGCCAACTCCGTCAGCTCGTTCTCAGCGGAGGTGATCCGCTCCTGCGTCTGTTCGCGGTCGCTGGTCCAGTGGGTGAGGTTCTGCTCGTCCAGCTTCACCTGGCTCTCGAGCGAATGAACCTGTTCCGCGAGCGTCTGCAGAGCGACCGTCTCTTCATCCAGCGCGGTGCGGCGCTGATTGATGATCTCCTCCAGCTCGCGAACCTGCTCCAGCCCGGCCTTCTCTTCCGTGCCCAGGTTCTCGAGCCGCACCGCCAACACCTTCTTCTCGGCCAGCAGCTCGAAGTACTTGTGCGAAGCAGAGTGGAGATCAATCTCCCGCATCTCCGCCTTCAGCTTCTTGTACTTCTCCGCCTTCTTCGCCTGGCGCTGCAGCGCATCCAGCCGCCCCTTCAACTCCGACACGATGTCCGTCACCCGCAGCAGGTTCTGCTGCGTGTATTCCATCTTCCGCTCAGCGGCCTTGCGACGCGCCTTGTACTTGGTGACGCCCGCTGCCTCTTCAATGAACGAGCGGCGATCTTCTGGCTTGGCGGAGACGATTAGACCAACGCGGCCCTGTTCAATAATCGAGTACGCGCGCGTGCCGACCCCGGTGCCGAGGAAGAGTTCGGTGATGTCGAGCAAGCGGCAGATGCTCTTGTTGATCAGGTACTCGGATTCGCCGCTGCGGAAGAGGCGCCGCGTGACCGTGACCTCCGGGAATCCCGCGTATTGAGGCGCGAGCTGATCGCCGTCCTCAATCTTGAAGGTGAGCGATACCTCGGACATCGACAACGGCGGCTTCGACTCAGAGCCGTTGAAGATGACGTCTTCCATCCCGCGGCCGCGCAGGTTCTTCGCGCTCTGCTCGCCCATCGCCCAGCGGATGGCGTCGACCACGTTCGACTTGCCACAGCCGTTCGGGCCGACGATGCCAGTGACTCCGTCATCGAAAGTGAAGACAGACCGCTCCATGAACGACTTGAAGCCGGTGATATCCAGCCGCTTGATTCGCATGTGGGCGTGGCTCCAGACGACGAGGGGCGACCTACCTGGACTGCTCTGAAAATCGATCCGAAGCCTAGAAATCGGCCTCCAACTGATGTTTGGACGAGTAACACGGCCAACTTGGCGGAGGCACGACTCTACCAGAAGTGACCCTGCATCTAGGGTCATGCCACGGCAGAGAGGCGCAGCAGGCTCGAAGCGGCACGACCACCACCTCGGTGAGCCAACCATCGTTCGAGGTGATCACGATCGAGCGATCTGCCTGATCGCGCTTAGGCGTCGAGCTTCGGCTCAACCTTGGGAGGCGCGCCCGCGGTGGTGCCGGGGAGCTTCGGCTCAATCCGCACGCGCAGCACCCGCGGCCCTTCCACCTCGGTCACCGCGATCTCCCACTCTTCAATCTGCACGCGGTCGTTGCGATCAGGCACGCGCTTGAGCTTCCACATCAGATAGCCAGCGACCGTGGTCACCTCGCCGTCCTCGACGTCAAACTCCACACCTAGCCGATCTTCGATGTCCTCAAGCTCCGTCGATCCCGGCAGCTCCAGACGTCCGCCGGGCAGCGTCTTCACCTCTTCAACCTTACGGCCCAGCTCGGCGACGTTGCCCACGACTTCAGCGACAACGTCCGCGAGCGAGACCATGCCCGACGTTCCACCGTGCTCATCCACCACGACCGCCATCTGACGACGACGGCGACGGAACTCAGAGAGCAGCTGCTCCAGGGTCACGTTCTCCGGCACGAACAGCACGGGGCGCTGCACTTGCGCCAACGACTTGAGCTCGCCCTTGGAGAGCAGGAAGAAGAGGTCCTTCACGTTGACCACGCCTTCAACCTGGTCGAGCGTGCCGCGGCACACCGGCAGCCACGTGTGCCCGCCCACGCGCGCGTCCTCGACGTTCTTCTCCAGCGGCTCTTCGAGATCCAAAAACCGAATCTGGCCGCGCGGTACCAACACCTGCCGCGCCGTCTTCTCCGCCATGGCCATCGCGCGTTCCAGCAACTCCGCACGTGCGGTGGTGATCGATCCCGCGGCGGCTGCGCGCGAGAGAATGACCCGCAGCTCTTCCTCGTTGTGCGAGTCGTCCGCTTCGTGCGCCGGAGTCAGCCCAAAAAGTCCCAGGACCTTGCGCGCCATCCCGTTGAGCAGCCAGATGCCGGGAAAGAACAGCGTGTAGAAGACGCGCATCGGCAGCGCGACGATGAGCGAGGTCTGTTCGGCTTTGAGGATGGCCAGGCTCTTGGGCGCCAGCTCTCCCACGACAATGTGCAGGAAGGTGATCAGCGCGAAGGAGATGGCGAAGGCGATCGAATGGACCAGCTCCGCGTTCTGTTCCACGTCTGTCACCGCACGGGAGATGAGCGGCGTGAGCAGACGCGCGAACGCAGGCTCTCCCAACGCGCCCAGGCCCAGCGAGGCCAAGGTGATTCCGAACTGCGTCGCGGAGAGGTACCCGTCCAGGTTCCCCACCATCTTCGTGGCGTTGACCGCGCCAGGACGTCCCTCGGCCAGCAGGGTTTGCAGCCGCGTCGGGCGGATCTTGACGATGGCGAATTCGGTGGCGACGAAGAAACCGTTGGCCAAGACCAGGACGACCGCGAGACCAAGGTAGAGATACTCGGAAGCCATCAGAGGAGGCTCTCGAACTCCGAATCACCTTTGAGTGCGTCGAACATGGGATCCGTGGCCAGCCACCCCGCCACTTTGGGTCGATCCAGCGCGATGGCTTTGCGCAAGAACACAACGGCGTCCTTCTGGCGACCCCACAGGGCGTAGAGCGCGGCCATGTTGTAGTTGAGCAAGAGGTCTTCCGCGTTGAAGCTGCGCGCCTTCTCGTACGCGCGCTCCGCCTCCGCGTAGAAGCCCTTCTGCGCGTAGCAGATACCCAAATCCAATTGCGCTTCGAAGTTGTCCGGCTCCAGCCGTACGACCTCCTTGAGCTGAGCGATCGCGGCGCGGTAGTCGCCTTCATCCATGTGCAGCGCGGCCAGCTCGTGCCGAGGGAACGCGTCCTGCGCGTCCAGCTCCACCGCTTGCTGCAGCTCCTTCATCGCCTCTTCCACGCGGCCATGATCGGCGTAGGTGAGGCCCAAATTCAGATGCGCGTCCGGGTACTCCGGATCCAGCTCAATCGCCTCGCGGTATTCGGTGATCGCCATCTCCGTGCCGTGGGTGGAGAGGAAGCAAGCGAGGTTGTAGTGCGCGGTCGCGCTCTCCGGCTCCAGGCGAATCGCCGTCAGATATTCGTTGAGCGCCTCGCGGAAGAGCTTCTTCTCCGCGTAGACCGTCGCGAGGTTGTCGTGGGCGTGGGCAGAGCCGGGATCGAGATCGATCGCCTTCTTGAACTCTTTGATCGCCTCGTCCAGCCAGCCGCGATCCGCCAGCTCGATTCCCCGTGAATTGTGCTCATCGGAGAGCGCGATGTTGTCCTTGTCTCGAGCCATGTTTTCTTTGAAGCCTTGAATCCTACGCGTCGCGGATCAGGCGGTGCAAGGTACAGTTTCCCCATGCGCCGTCTCTTGGGTTGGGTAGCCATCGCTTCGCTGGTTTGCTGCGCGCGACGCGTAGAGCCCACTTCGCCTCCACCGAAATCCAGCGCGCAGGTTGGCGTGCGGCCGCAGCTCGACGCGGGTGTTGCCACCGTTGATCGCTGCACGAAGGACACCCCCTGCGCGGCGCGGGTGGTGGTCGGTGGAGATGTGACGCTCGGCTATCATTACGAGGAGTACTTCGACGATCAGGTCCGCCAGGGCAAGGGGCGCGACGAAATGTTCGCCTACGGGTTTCGCGAGGTCGCGAGAGCCACTCAAGGCGCGGATCTCTTCGTGGTGAATCTGGAGTGCCCGTTCACGGACCGCGGCGAGAAGATCCCCAAGAACTTCAACTTCCGGGCGAGGCCGGAGCTCGTGAACGCGCTGCTCGCGGGAAAGGTGGACGCGGTCAGCTTGGCCAACAACCACGCCATGGATTACGGCGAGATTGGGCTGCTCGATACGCTAGAGACGTTGGACCGCGCGAGGATTCCGCACTTCGGCGCGGGAAGAAACCTCACGGAAGCGCGACGACCTCTGTTGCTTGAGCGCAACGGAGTGCGCTTCGCGTTCTTGGGCTATTTCTTTTTGGGGGAGCGCAACCTCGAACCGCCGCAGGTCATCGCCACCGAAGGCACCCCCGGCGTCGCCGGCCACCACTCCGACGTCGCGGTGATGGAGGCGATGGTTCGCGAAGACGTCGCGCGCGCGAAGCACGACGCGGACGTCGTCATCCCCTTCTTTCATTGGGGCCGCGAGGGAATGCTCACGCCCGAGCCGTATCAAGTGCAGCTGGGCCACGCGGCCATCGAGGCCGGCGCGGCGATGGTGCTCGGCTCACACCCGCACGTTCTGCAGGGATTGGAGCTTCATAAGGCGTCACCCATCGCCTACTCCCTGGGGAACTTCGTCTTCGGCGGAAATTGGAACCCCAAGGACAAAGACAGCGCGCTGCTGGATCTGCGCTTCTCCCCTGCCGGCGTGATCAGCACGAAGGTGTGGCCTCTGCGGACAGACCGTTACCCAGAGCTGCCGGTACAGCCGATTCTCGTCGAAGGTGAGGCGGCAGCTGCGGTGATGAAGAAACTGTCCGACGCCTCCGCGACCTTCGTCACACCGCTGCCGCTGTCACCGGCTCCATAGAAGAGGCATCGGAACGCGATGGAAGAAGTCATCCTCCCCTTTTCGGGCGGAAACGCGCGCGCAAGACTGAGGGTAACGGCAGCTTACCTTCGCCGTCGATGGGTCTCATTGCTCCTGTTCAATACGGCCGTCAATAGGTCGATCTGACGCGGTAGCGAAGTGCGGCGGAGCCTTCACCTCCGCACTGTGAACCGGACCGGCGCCCCTTCTTCCGGGCCCACCGTGAACAACAACGACCTCCGCAACGAGATCGGCAACGCGGCGACCAACGCACGCGCGGTGGCCTCCGGCGTGTCTCCCCTGTTCAAGCGCAGCTTCACGGTCTCACGCTCAAGCGTGAGCAGCAGGAACGAGAGCTTGGTGTTGCCCGCGGCAACGCTGTGTCGAATCTCGAAGCCGGCGCTGGTCCGCACGAAGCGCTGCTTCGGATCATTCGCGAAGATCTCCAACTTCGGCGCCGGACGCGGCGCGCCCAGCAACAGCAGCGCGTCACTCTCAGGCAAGGTGCAATCACCCAGCACCTCGCAGCGCACGCTTCTAGGAAAATTCGAAGCGAGCAGCTCCGCGGTCTGGCGCGGGGTCATCCCCGCCTTGATTCGAACGACGAACAGCACGCGCCCGAGCCGAACTTCAATCCGCGACGCGACCCGCCCGTCATCTCTCGCCACGCCGCTGATCAGAATCCGGTTCAACCCATCCGCGGTCGCTCGCTGAGCGCTGTCGGTGCAGATCACCCGCAAGGGCTCCGCGTCGACGTGGGGAGGGGTCCAACCGTCCAGCAACATGGCGTCATCTCCTTGGAGCAAGCCCAGGGCCACGCTTGAGGCTCGCCCTTTCAGCCGCTTGGATCGTAACGAGCGATCACACTGGACCGTGGTTGCACCAAAACCGGGGGACAGGCTGCCTCTTCCACTGGGCGACCCGTCCCCGAGCACTGAAATTCTGCGGAGAAAGGCTACTTGCCCTTGGCCTTGCGCGAACGAACGCGGCGGCGCTTGAGGACAGACTTCTTCGACTTCGCGCGATTCTTGAGCTTCTTCTTGCTGCGGTTGCCCTTGATGGCCATTCGGAACCTGTCTGACGGTTGGAGGTTTCTTGTGCCGCTCCTAATCGACTGCGCTTGCGCTTCCAAGTCTAAACCGGCAATTAGACAACGACGATGATCTCGAAGCTCGAAGAGGTCGAACGCCGCTTCGAGCGGTTGACCGCAGATTTAAGCAGCCCTGACGTCCTGGCCGACTCCGCGAAGTTGCAGAAGGTGGCCAAGGAGCGCTCCGCCCTCGAAAAGTTGGTGGAGGCGTACCGTGCCTACAAGAAGGTGGCCGGCGATCTGGCCGTGGCCGAAGAGATGCTCAATGGGTCTGACCCGGACGAAAAGGCGATGGCGCGCGAAGAGCTGCCCGCGCTCAAGGCCCGCCGCGACGAGTTGGCCGATGAGTTGAAGATTCTCCTACTGCCGAAAGACCCCAACGACGACAAGAACGTCGTCCTGGAAATTCGAGCCGGCGCGGGCGGTGACGAGGCGGGGCTCTTCGCGTCCGAAGTTCTGCAGATGTACTTGCGTTACGCGGACAAGCGCGGTTGGAAGTCAGAGCTGGTGGACGTCAGCGCCGGCAACGCGGGCGGGATTAAGGACGCCACCGTGATGCTCTCCGGCGACGCGGTCTACTCGAACATGAAGTACGAATCCGGCGTGCACCGGGTGCAGCGCGTTCCCGCCACGGAAGCGCAGGGACGCATTCACACGTCGACGATCACCGTCGCGGTGATGCCGGAAGCGGAAGACGTCGACGTCCAGATCAACCCGGCGGACATCGAGATGCAGGTGATGCGCTCCACCGGCGCCGGTGGCCAGAGCGTCAACACCACAGACTCCGCGGTGCGCCTCACCCACAAACCGTCCGGCATCGTCGTGAAGTGCCAGCAGGAGAAGAGCCAGACCAAGAACCGCGCCCAAGCGATGAAGATGCTGCGCGCCAAGCTCTATGAAATCGAGCAGGAGAAGATCCGCTCCGCGCGCGACAACATGCGCAAGGGTCAGGTCGGCTCTGGAGATCGCTCCGAAAAGATCCGCACGTACAACTTCCCGCAGGACCGTCTGACGGATCATCGAATCGGCCTCACCGTGCATAACCTCCCGGCGATCATGGCGGGCGCGGTGGACGAGGTGATGACCGCCTGTCGCACGTTCTTCCAGGCAGAAGCGCTCAAGGCGGAAACCGGCGGCGGCCCCGGCCAGAACGCAACATGAGCGCTGCCGAGGACAGAGCCGACGTCTGGACGCTCCGCAAGCTGCTGACGTGGACGTCGTCGCACTTCGAAAAGAAGGGCATTGATTCACCGCGGTTGACCGCGGAGATCTTGCTCGCGCACCTGCTCAAGCTGAACCGCGTACAGCTCTACATCCAGCTCGACAAGCCCTTGAGCAAACCGGAACTGGCGACGTTTCGGGCGCTGATCGAGCGGCGCATCGCGGGAGAGCCCACCCAGTATCTGACTGGGTACAAAGACTTCTACAACCGGCGCTTTACTGTCGACGCGCGAGTGCTCATCCCGCGGCCGGAGACGGAGCTTCTGGTCGACGCGGTGCTGCGTCACCTTCCGAAAGCTCAGCCCGCGCAGGTGCTCGATCTCTGTGCAGGATCTGGCTGTGTCGGCCTGAGCATCGCCGGAGAGCGGCCCCAGGTCAGCGTCACCGCCACCGAGCTTTCACCTGATGCGGCCGCGGTCGCGCGACTCAACGCGGAGCAGCTGAAGCTTCCCCTCACCCTCCTCGAAGGCGACCTCTTCTCCCCTCTTCCTCAAGGCGCGCTCTTCGACGTGATCGTCTCCAACCCGCCCTACGTTCGCAGCGCGGAGATCGCGAAACTTCAGACCGAGGTCCAGAAGGAGCCGAAGACCGCTCTGGATGGAGGCACGGACGGCCTGGATCTCATCCGCCGAATCGTGGACACCGCACCCACCTCTCTACGCGCTGGCGGACTGCTTGCACTGGAGATTGGGGATGAGCAGGGGCACGCCGTGCTGCGGTTGCTCACTCAAGCAGGGTACGGTGATGCCCGGATTGAGAAGGATCTCGCGCGGCTGGATCGCCTCGCCCTGGGGACACGCCCCGCTGCCAGTTAACCGCACGGAGCAGACCGACAGATGGACAAGATCATCGTGAAGGGCGGAAAGGTGCTGCGCGGCGAGGTGCCGGTCTCTGGCGCCAAGAACGCGGCGCTGCCGATCATCGCCGCCACCATCCTGGCCGATGGCGAGCACAGCCTGACCAACGTCCCGGATCTGGTCGACGTTGGCACCATGCTCAAGCTGCTGAGGACCATGGGCGGCGAAGCGGCGCGCGGCGAAGGCAACGACAAGTGGACGGCCAAGGTGAACATCCGGGGGAAGATGAACCCGGAAGCGCCGTACGACTTGGTGAAGACCATGCGCGCGTCGGTCCTGGTGCTCGGGCCGCTGCTCGCGCGTTATGGCCGTGCGCGCGTCTCCATGCCGGGAGGCTGCGCGATTGGGGCTCGCCCGATTGATCAACACCTGAAAGCCCTCAAGGCACTCGGCGCTGAAATCCACGTGACCGAAGGTTATGTCGAAGCGATCGCGCCGACGCTGCACGGCGCGACCATCAACTTCGACATGATCACCGTTACCGGAACCGAGAACGCCATGATGGCCGCGGTGCTGGCAAAGGGCCGAACGGTGCTGGAGAACGCCGCGCGCGAGCCGGAGATTGAAGACCTGGCGCGGTGCCTCACGGGCATGGGCGCGAAGATCAGCGGCGCCGGTACGGACGTGATCACCATCGAGGGTGTCGCATCGCTCAAGCCCGCGACCCACGCCATCGTCACGGACAGAATCGAGGCAGGAACCCTGCTCGTCGCGGCCGCCATCACCGGGGGCGACGTGCTGGTGAAGGGCGCCATCCCGGAGCACCTGGAAGCGGTGATGCTGAAGCTCCGCGCCGCGGGCTGCGAGGTGAAGGCGGAGAACTCCGGCATCCGCTGTAAAGGACCGAAGGAAATCCATTCGGTCGACGTGAAGACCACCGAGCACCCCGGCTTCCCCACGGACATGCAGGCTCAGCTGATGGTTTTGCTGACGTTGGCCAATGGCTCGTCGGTCATCTCCGAAAACATCTTCGAAAACCGCTTCATGCACGTGGCGGAGCTGCATCGCATGGGTGCCGACATCACCATTCAGGGCCCGACCGCCATCGTGCGCGGCGTCAAATCCCTCTCTGGCGCGCCGGTCATGGCGACTGACTTGCGGGCGTCAGCGTCATTGATCCTCGCAGGGTTGCGAGCCGAGGGTAGGACCGAGGTGCACCGGGTCTACCACCTGGACCGCGGTTATGAGCACCTGGAGAGGAAGTTGGAGTCTCTCGGCGCGGATGTGTCGCGGGTCAGGGCGTAGCGCAAAATTTCACTGTGTAGTCGCTTGCCTGGTTGCACGGGAAAAATCGCGCGACCTATCATTGGCGTTCAAACCACGGGAGCAGAGGCTCCCATTTCAGGAGTGACAGTTCAAAATGGATTGCCCCGGCTGCAACGTCGAGCTCGCCGAGCTTGCTTCGGACGATTCGACGCTGCGGAAGTGCGCTCAGTGCGGCGGATTGTGGATCGATGTCGCCGACCTGAACCGCCTCTTGCTTCACAACAACTTGCCCGGCCTGGAAAGCCTGGGCGGCAAGGTCAACACAGAGGCGATGACAGGCCAGTGTCCCGAATGCCAGGTGGACCTGGTGAGCGTCGACGGTGGCGATCGTCACCACCCGCTGCACTACGACACCTGTGAGTCGTGCGGCGGCATCTTCCTGGAGTCAGAGTTCCAGGAAGTGAGCGACAACAAGGCCGCGTCGAAAGAGATCGTGGACTTCTTCCGCCGCTGGAGCGGGAAGAAGAAGGCCGCCGGTCAGTAGTAGCGCCCGCCCTTACAAGCGATCGCGGAAGCTGGCTTTCAGATCCTCCGGGAGATCGCCCTCGAACACGAGGCTGCGGTCTCCCTTCCCTTCGCCCTCGCGGTGCAGGCGCGCGCTGATCTTGCCTTTGCCGGGCACGCCTTCGAGCACGATGCGGCCCCCGCCCACTTCGAAGCTGCCCCCGAACGAGCGCGTCTTCTCCGTGGGATCGAACGGGTCGAAGAGGAAGCGGTAGGTCCCATCGAAGAAGAAGGAGATGGAGCGATCCGGCGCGCCCGCGTGACCTGAGAACCACGTCCCCAGCACGGAGGCGCGGTTGCGGTCGTACTTGAGCTTGGGCGTGAGCCACGGGCCGTTGAGCGGCTTGCCGTCTGAGTAGAAGACCAGGTCAGTGATGCAGACCGGGTTGTCCAGGTCTTCCGCCGAGTAGATGTCCAGGACCTCTACAGAGAAGCGCTCGCCGGTCACCGGTGGATTCAAAGAGACCGACTGCTGGCCGCGTTGGTCCGCGACCGAGAAGGACTGGGCGCCCGCAGGTCCCTTGATGCTCAGCTTCTTCACCCGGGAGTACTGTTCGAACGTTTTGTCGTCGAAGCCGTTGCCCGTGTAGACGCGGATCTCATCGATCTTGGCGATGCCCTTGAACCCGAAAATGAGGACTTCGCTGAGCGCGTCACCGGTGGGGCTGCACCAAGCGGTGATCTCGCGACCGTCGAGCAGGTTGAGCGGCTGGTAGAGCGTGGGCCGGGACTCTTTTTTGAAGTAGCCCGTCGCCACCGCGTAGCCAGCGGCGGGAGGAGGGGCGCCGAGAGCTGCGAACGGCGCAACCGCGACAACAAGGCCGAGCAAGCAGAGACGTCTCATGCCGCCCATGATGCATCGAGAAAGCGCACTTCACCACTGGTTGCTGACTTGAGCTTCGGGATGATTGACCGGGCTGACGTGTTGAGGCCGCTTGACACAGGCGGCAGCGGTGCAATGACGCTGCGCCCCGGAGGGAGCCCATGAAACAGGTGACGTATCTCGCGGTCAGCGCGGTGCTGGCGCTGACCGGTTGCCACAAGTCCTGCAGCGACGAATCCACCGACGACGCCGGGGTGGCGGACGCGGGCCCTCGCGAACTCTCCGAGAAAGAGCCCAACAACAAGCCGGAAGACGCGCTGGTGCTGGACAGCAACTCCCTCGTCTTGGCGACTTTGGGCAGTGACCCCTCGAAGATGGATGAGGACTGGTACGCCCTGACCGCGACCAACCCCAGCAGCGCCGACGTGACCGTGGGCGGGATTCCCGGGACGGACGTCGTCTTGGAGATCTTCGACACGGACCGCAACCGGCTGATGGCCGTCAACAGCCAGGGCGAAGGCAAGTCCGAACGGATTCCCAACCTCGCCGTCCGCGGCAAGCTGTTCGTCCGAGTCGCCGCGACCAAGAAGGGCAACGGCGGCAGCTATACGCTGGCCGCGCTGTTCC
>JBQTKE010000612.1:0-3210 GCA_052386435.1 Myxococcaceae bacterium | reverse complement strand
GGAGTGCACGGAGGAGGAGATCCTCAACTCCATGTGCATGGCCGGCCCCATGACCGGCGTGAATGACAACCACTCGCCCGCGTTGCCGCTGGATGAGGTGCGCCGGTTCCTGGACGCCACCAAGCCGATCTTCGCGTCGGTTCGAAAGAAGCCGCAGCGCCCCGCTGTCCCCGCCGAGAAGGACCGGCCCCACGACGCGGACAAGGAGGGGAACGTCCGGGTCTCTTCGGCGCTCCCAACTTTGGTGCGCGGAGCGGAGGGGATTCCCATCTCCACGAAACCCATGGACGAGCCGGAAACCCCCGAAAGTTTACCCACGCCGGGCAAGTCTGATACGTAGCGCCCCTTTCGAACCCTGAAGGAGAGTCACGAATGGCCCGCAGCAAGAGCAAGCACCGCCGTGTTCAGATGAAGATCAAGCAGAAGTGGAAGGCCCGTCTGGGACGCAAGGCAGACGCCCGCAAGGCCGCGAAGAAGAAGTAGCCTGTCCCCGTTTTCGCTCACCGCGGAGGCTGGCTGACGTGCGGACCCGATCTGTAGGCGCGTTCTTGGCGGTCACGGCGCTCTGCCTGAGCCAGGTAGCGTTCGCCCAGAAGGCGGTCATCCTCGAGTTCGAAGGCGATCCCACCGGCAAACTCCGCAACCAAGTCGAATGGGCGCTGCGCAAGACGCGCGGTGTGCCCGTCGTTCCCTTCAAGAAGTTCAAGGAAGCGGCGGATCGCAAAAACCTGCGCGGCTCCCGCGCGGTGTCGGCGCTCTCCAAGCAGTTCGAGGTCTCCGTCGCCATGGAAGGCACGGTGAAGGGCGAGACGCTCGCGGTCCGGCTGTTGGATGGCAGCGCGAAGGAGCTTTGGAAACGCGAGCTGCCGCTGCGCTCCGTGGGGTTTCTCACCGGCGACAACCTGCGCCGCTTGTCGAAGGTGATCACCACCGCGGCTTCAGGTGGAGCGCAGAGCGGTGGGGACGAGCCCGCGGCAACCTCTGGAACGGAAGAAGGAGAGGGCGAGCTTCCCCCGCTCCCGCCTGAGCCTGCGGCGACCAAGACCGAGCCAGAAGCCCCTCCGCAACCGGCCAAGGTTGAATCGAAAGTGGACATCGATCTGAGCTCTCCGCCTTCGGTGAGCGCGGAGAAGAGCAGCTCGCCCACTTCGGAAGACGTCACAGCGAGAGATCCCACCACGCGCGATCGCGACTCTGATCTCGACGAAGAGATGACCCGCGGCAAGACGGCGCGGATTGGACCCAAGGTCTTTACGGTGGCCTTGGTGGGCAGCCTCACCCTCCGCAGTTACTGCTCGCGCCCGGGCGTCGCCAGCTGCCGCGAATACGACAACCTGCCCCAGGCGTCGCGTCCGCCCGGCAATACCGTGGAGTTCTCGCCCCAAGTCCCCTACGGCGGCGGTGGCGTCTTCCTGGAGCTCTTTCCCCTGGCGTCCCTCGACAACGCGCTCGAGGGCCTTGGGATTGTCGGCTCGTTCAACTTGGGCTTCTCCGCCACCACGGTCCGGGTTGAGAACCAGGGTGGCAGCTCCACGCAAGGAACGCAGGTCAACGCGGTCGACAGCGCTATCAGCGCCGCGCTCGTCTACCGCTACTTCTTTGGCTGGGGCGATCGCCGGCAGCCGAACATTGGCTACGTGGGCGTTCGCGGGGGGCTCTCCCTGCGCAACTTCGCGGTCGACAAGAACGCCACCGCCCCTCTTCCCAGCTCGCAGCGCACCGCTGTCCTCGCAGGGCTCGACGGAAGCGTGCCCTTGGGGTCGCGCTACTTCCGGCTCGAAGCGTCTGTGTTCCTTTTACTGGGCGCCAAGCCGGGCGCGACGGAACAAGCGGCCTACGGGCCGGTGCAGAAAAACGTTGGCTTTGGTTTCGATGCCGGCCTCGTGGGTGATGTCATTGGTCCGCTGGGATATTCGGCCAAGGCCAGATTCCAGACGTACTCGGACACCTTCGGTCCCGGCGGCACCACTTGGGTCAGCAGCGGTGGCGTGGCGCAAGAGACGTACTGGATTTTCCAATTCGGCCCCACGGTGCAGTTCTGACCCTGGCATTGACACCCCCGGCACAGGGGCCAACAATCGTCGGTTCATGACAACCCGCTTGAGCATCCTGAGCTGCGTGGCCTGTCTTTTCCTCCTGGCCTGTCCAGGCACGCCCTCGGGCAACGACGGCGGACAGAACGAAGATTCCGGGACGTCCGGTGGCTGCACTGAACAGTGCTTGCCGAGCGAAGTCTGTGATTCGGCCACGCACAGCTGCGTCAGTCGCTGTGGCGTTTGTGACGCGGGGATTTGTTTGGAGGGGACGGGCGGGACGTTCAGCTGTCAGGTCCCGGTGACCAGCTGCAACGGCATGACGTGCGGCGCGGGGCAGAACAGCTGCGTTGCTGGCAAATGCAGCTGCGCCCCTGGGCTGCGCGGTGGTCGAGACTCTTGCGCGGACCTCGGAAGGGTCTGCCACGGGGTGTACAACGCCGCGACGCAGAGCGGAGGCACCTGCGACGCGCCGGCTCTCTACGAGGACTGCAGCCCGAACGGTCCTGCGTGCACGGGAGGCCTCGCCTGCACCAACGTGGGAGGCGGTTTCCTCTGCTTGAAGACGTGCACGTCCGACGCGCTCTGCAACACCGACGAGTTTTGCTACACGCAAGCAGGCTTGGGCGGTGACAACCGTTGCTACCCGCCCGGGCTCTTCGGCTACAGCTGCCAAGCGGTCAGCTCTGGCGGCAACGTCAGCGTCGCAGCGCCCAACCCTTGCGCGCGCTGGACCGCGTTTCCCAACACCACCGAGACCGCGAACAACTCCACCTGCACGTACGCCGTGATCAACTCCGCCAGTGGGAAAGCCGTGACCAACGTCTGCCGGCCACCCGGTGCCGTCGCGCTGAACGGAGCCTGCCAGGCGGACTACTCGCGCTCAGCCAGCGCGACCCAATGTGCAGCCGGTCTGGAGTGCGTCCTCACCCGTGGCACTGAAGGCATCTGCATGCAGGTCTGCAACGCCGCGGCGCCCGCTCCTGGCTTCACGCCCCAACCCGCGTGCGGCGCGGGGCAGTCCTGCGTGAACCTCTTCCGCCAGATGGGCGTCAACTCGGTGCTAGGGGTGTGCATGCAGTCGTGCAACGTCTTCACCGCCGCGACGAACAGCGGGTGTAACGCGTACGGCTCAACGCCGTCCTCCTGCGTGCCTGCTTCGGCGAGCGGCGTCGAG
>JBQTKE010000611.1:0-15444 GCA_052386435.1 Myxococcaceae bacterium | reverse complement strand
AGCTCATCCGGTATCTGAGGACCTTGGTTGTGAACCGAGAGGACGACATCGTCGTGCTCGGCGCGCAAGGTCACTTCGATGGGCGCATGCTCGTCGCCGTGCTGCAAGGCATTGTTGACGAGGTTGCTGGTCACCTGCACCAGCCGGTCTGGATCCCACTCACCGAAGATTGAATCTTCACTCGGCCCTGCAAACCGAATCTCACGGCCGGGGTTGGCGATTCGGATATCCCCAAGGACGTCGTTGATCAGCGCGACCAGCTCAATGCGCTTGCGGCTCACCCGCATCTCGCCCGTCACGCGGACATGCGTAACATCGAGCAAGTCATTGATGATGCGATTGGCTCTCTGTGCGCTTCGAAGCGCCCGTTCGAGGGCTCTGGCCTTTGGCGGGTCATCGGTCTTCTGCAGCAGCGATGAAGCGACGGTCGTAATGACCGAAAGAGGATTTCGAAGGTCGTGGCTGACGACGCCCATCAGCCGCTGCTGAAATTCGTGTGCGGCAGCAAGCTCCCTGGTCTTTCGCGACTCGTCCTCGCGAAGCTTTATCATCGTCAGATAGGCCCCTAGCTGCGCCGCGACGACCGAGAGCACCCGAAGGTGGTGCGCATCGTAGGGTGACTCTCCCACTGGCTCCATGCGGATGAGACCAATGACATCATCCAGCCCGATGAGCGGCACTGTCAGGTGCGGCAGCTCATCATCCGAACGGCCGATTTCTTCCGCGTGCGCCACCAGACGAAGAAGCCGGGTAAGCTTCAACAGAAGACGCTCGTGCTCGGCGACTGGCATGGGAGGCACCACGATGAGCGTGGCCGTGGTACCTGGAAATGCTTTGAGCAGCGCGCACCGTCGGTAGGGAAGGATGCTTCGCGTCAACTCCAGCGCGCGCTGGACGCGCTCGTCAGCGCCCTCAGCCGACTCGAGAAGGTGGGCGACTTCGGAAATGGTGCGGGCGACGCGACGAAGCTCAGCGTCATAGTCGATGTTCATGCGGCCCCCGGCGGGTCGCGCGTCGGCAAGCCCGTGAGAACGCCCCGGAGGTCCTTGAAGCGCCCATCCACGACGTGGAGGCCATCGGACTCGATGTTTAACGACCGAAGCCCGGAGTCATGTTTAATCCCCCGGGCCTTGAGCACGGAGATGGCCCGCTCGAGCTTCGCTCCCATTTCGACGTAACGAAGCTGGATGAGATTGTCTGCGATGAAGGAGACCCCGTGTCCAGAGAGCTGGGCAGTGCCGAGAAGTTGTTCGGTTTCAACGGTCATCAAAAGAGTGACTCCTACGCCTCGCATGTGCTTCGCGATGGCGTAGACCATCTCCTTGTAGCGACGCTCAGACGGGACTCCCAGAGCCATCGTGGTCAGGCTGTCAAAGACGGCCCTGCTTGCTCCCAACTCACGCACCAGCGCTTGAGCCTGAAACAAAAATCGGTCAGTCGATAATTCCACTGGGGACGCGTACTTGATGATGAGCTTTCCCTGTTCCTCCAAGCGGGCTAGGTCCCACCCAAGACCGCGCCCGGTCGCCCTAAGCTGGTCGGGCGTCTCCTCCAGAGTGAAGAGGACTCCCCTCTCACCGCGCCGCGCTCCCTCCAACAGGAATTGCAGGCTCAGCAGCGTCTTTCCGACCCCTGTTCCCCCCTGCATCACGGTGGAGCTACCCTTCGGGAGCCCACCTCCCAGCAAGTCATCGAGACCTTTCACGCCGGTGGACGCTCGCTCTGTCGGCTCTTCGCTGGACTGTGTCTGCATGTCCGACGGAGCGCTGACTCGAGGATAAAAATGGGCTCCCGCCGTGGTGATGTCGAAGAAGTGCCGGCCTGAGGAGTATCCGGCACCGCGGAGCTTGAGCACCTCCATGTCGCGAACGGAGGTCAGCTCATGGCTTTCATGTCCGATGCGCACGATGCCATCCGCGACAGCGAATTCAGCGAAGGAGGAATACTCGTCCCGGGCATACTCTCCAACCAGCAAGGTCGTGGCGCCCCATCCCGCCATTTCCACGGCGAGGTCGTAGATGAAGGGTCGCGCTGCGCTGCCCTGGACGCGCAACAGCTCGCCAACGGCCCGGAAGCTGTCGATGGCCACAAAGCTCGGCTCGTGCTTTTCCACGCGGGCCTGAATTTCCGAGAGCGTCTTCTCCGCCCCTTCACGTACGTACGCTCCTAAATCAATAAAGATGACCTGCTTGTCTAGAAGGTCGACGTCAAAGAAGTCGAAGAGCTGCATGTACCGGATGACCTTGATTGCAGGTTCTGACAGGGTGGTGAAATAGATACACTTCTTTCCCTTGCGGGCCGCGCTGAAGAGGATCTGCAACGTCAGAATGGTTTTCCCTGAGCCGGGTTCGCCGGCGAGCACCACCATTGATCGCTCGGGAATTCCGCCGCCAAGAATCTTGTCCAGCGCGTGGTCACCGGTGCTCTCGAACTGGAGCTTTGTTTTCTTCGAGCTCATCGGTCACTCTCCAAGGTCAACAGGCGGCAGCGCTCAAGATCGGGGATGCTGTAAAGCCGGTGAATTACTACCGGACCGGTCAATTCGACCAGAATCGGTCGAAGCTCTTGGACGAGCTCCCGCAGGTCCTCGAATGACTTTTCTGGATGCTCTGAACCCGCGCTCCAAGATGGGGGCAGTTGATATTGATACTCGAAGCGCTCCTTGGTGACGGTGATTCCGCCGAGGGTAGGAGCTCGCGGGACTGCGCGCTTGACGCTTCGACGAATCAACGTTGCTGTGGCGGCGCTGCCCAAGAGCTCTGAAAGCGCCACCCAGATGAGCTCGAAGAGCACCGAGGGTTCACACCCCGGGGGGCGCGTGAGGTCTTTCGTGTCTGGCCGTTGGCTCGCTGTGGTCACGCGCAATTCCTTTCGGACCCACCCGAGCGGCCCTTGAAGTCAGTTGCTCCGACACCTCGCTTCCCAGCTCATCGCGCCGCCTGGTCCCCGCTCAGTTCACTGAGTTCAGGAACCTCTGCCGGTCTGTCGCGAGTGCTGCGCGTGTTGCCGACGCTCCGCTGCGAGTCGTTCGACATCGTCGCGACGAAAGAGCCGCCTTCCGCTCATCGTCCGAACAGTCTTGAGGAGGCCCTTGTCGCTCATCAATCGGACAGTGTCCGACGAAAGGTTGAGGACATGGGCAGCCTCGCTAGGGGTGAGGAGTTCCTCTGGATTGTGGTCCGCCATTGTTGTTCATCCTCGCGCCTAGATGATCCTCGAACCAGGTTCCTGGAGAGGTAGGCACCTGCGCCACCATCCGCAACCCGCCAAGGACATCACAGACAGCAAGACTGTCCGCTTTCGCGCCCGGACTCCCTGGCTCCCAAGCACCATGTTCGGGTTCTGTCTCGCTCAGTGCAGCGGGGTGTCGTCGGTGATCCGCGTGTAGCCCTCTCCAACCATGCCGGTCGTGCCGGTGATGATGAGTTTGAGCGCCACGGGAGACCTTGTACTGCGCGGTCCACGCTCTTCGCGTGTTCTGTTGCCTAGGAGAAAGAGGCGCACTTCACTTTTGGCTCGCCCCGCGGTTCCGCGCAGAATCCGCCACCCTATGCGCAAACTCTCACTCCTTGTCCTCTCCGCTGTGGTCTTTGGATCTGCTGCCTGCGTGGCGGTGCACCCCACCCGCGCCGGATACCCGCAAGCGCTGGCACCGCTGCCGGCGGATTGTCCGGTTCGCATCTACCGCACGCCTCCCGGCGAAAAGTACGAAGAGGTGGGCGGGGTCTATCTTCACGGCTCACTCTGGATGGACAACGCGGACGCTGAGCTTCGGCTTCATGAAGAGGCCTGCAAGGCGGGCGGGAACGGCGTGATCATCGCGAGCGAGCATTACGGGACAGTGGGGGGTGGACAGGTTTCCGCCGCTGTCATTCGGACGGGACCGCCCGCTCCTCCCGCCCCGCCCGCTCCTCCTCCGGCTGGTTGAAAAACAAGAAAGCGGCTGCCGGGACGCGCTTCGTTTTCGTGAACCTGCCTGGGGAACGGGGGCCCTCACTGCGTCTACTGCGCGGCCTTCGGATCCATCCACAGCACTTCCCAGTGGTGATCATCCACGTCGTAGAAGCTCCAGCCGTACATGAAGCCGTGGTCCTGCTTCGGCATGGCGTGCTTGCCACCCGCGTCGATCGCCTTCGTCACCAGCTCGTCGACTTCGGCGCGGCTGTCGCAGGAGAGTGCGTAGAGGGCTTCGGTGGTCTTGCTGGGATCGCTCACGGGGCGCTGGGTGAAGGTCTTGAAGAACGGCTCGCTGAGCAACATCACGAACGCCTCGGAGCTGACGATCATGCAGGCGGCCTTCTCGTCGGTGAACTTGGGGTTGAATTCGAACCCCAGCTTCGAAAAGAACGTCATCGACTTCTTGAGATCCTTCACGGCGAGGTTGAGGAAGATCTTTTTGTTGGTTGCCATGGTGCTTGGTCCTTTTGGGTTTGGGTTGAAGGATTGTTGCGGGTTCTAAAGGGTGAACACCTGGGCAGGGGCGAAATTCGCCAGACGTCTTCGATCGTGCCGGCGACTTGGTCGGTTCAGTCGCATCACTCTGAGCTCTACGGCTTGGGGTCGGAGCGACGCTTCTCACCGGCAGCCGGCGCGACGGGCGAAGGCGAGGCCGCAGCAGTGTTGCTCAACGTCGCGGGTGAAGGCGACACTTTCAACGGCACGGCGACAGCGGGAACGGGGTTGATGGGCACCGCCACAGTCGGGCGCTGCAGGTCTTCGATCACCATTCCCGGTGGCAACTTGCGCTGCGGCACCAGCAGCGGCGGCGGCACCGGACAATGGTTGCACGGCCCGCGCAGCGGCACTTTCAAGACCTGCGCCACGCGCAGGAAGTTCGTCTTCAGTCGGTTCGCTTTCCGAAGCGCCGCGACGGAGCTGCCGAACTTGCGCGCGATCAACCCCAGGCTGTCTCCGCCGCGGACGCGGTGCATTGCCACGTTCTGCTCGGGGCGCTGCGCCAACAAGGGCGCCAGGCGACGTCCCAACTCCTGCGCGCGCGGGTTGTAGAAGCGCACGTGGAAGTGGTCGCGGTGCCGGCGCGCGTGACGAACCATGGAGCTCTTGCCGGAGCGGAAGAGAGTATTCAGCCAGGCGCGGTTCTCTCCCGCCTTCACCGCGTGATCGTAGATGACCTTGGACACGCGGCGGTCGACCAAAACGAACTGCACGTCCGCGGAGATGGCCAGCGCCTTGAGCAGCGCCCAGTTCTTGGCGGTGTCGATGACTTTCTCGCGCGCCCGCGTCCGTATGGGATTCACGGTGGGGTAGTAGAAGCCCAAGTCCACGTCGCGCCCGTTCTGGTGGCTCTTGTGCGGCCGCAGGTAGCCGCCCTCGCGGGTGCTGATCTGGTTCACGCGCAACGGGGGCGCCGTGGGGTACTGCTCGCGCACTTTTCGAATCGCGGAGATCACGTAGTCGATGGTCTCGCGCGTGCCCCACGCCAGCTCCGGCGACACCAGCACCCAGGCGTTGCTCTCGGAGTCTTCCGGAAAGCGCTCGGAATTGATCAACCGGCCTTCGTCCACGAAGCCGAACGAGACTGACCCCAACTTCTCCGGCGAGCCTTGCCACAGCTCCGCGAGCACCTCATCCGTGATGTCGCGGGTGTAGCGGAGGTCAGGTGAGACGTTCTCTTCGCCTTCGTGTGACTCCGCCTCTTCGACCGCGCCTTCGTCGTCTGACTCTTCCGCTCCCTCGTCGCTGTCACCCACATCGTCCGCGGCGGCGGTGGCATCCGGGATGACCTCCGCCGGGGTGCCGTCCAAGACCGGCGGGGTCTGCTCCGCCAGGGGGTCGGTGGCGGCAGGTGCGGTGGTCGGGGCCGGCACGGCTTCGGACGTGGGGCCTCGGAGCTTGGCCAAAAGGGCGCAACCCGGTGCAGAGGCGCAGGCAACGAGGAGTAGACCGGTGCGGAGCAATCTCTTCATTCGACTTGGATCCCCAGTGCTTTGGGCAACCAGCGCAGTGTAGCGGATTTCGCCCCCTCAGTCCCGCGCGGCGCTCTCCAACCTTCAACCGGGACGCTCTATTTCCCCGCGTCAATCCGCGCTTCATTCCCGCTCATTCCAAGGAGCACCGGGTCTCCGCCCACATCGGCGACCCCTCCCGTACCGCGCGCAGTCCGCTTGGCCGCGCGGGGGCTCGGTCTATAGTGGCCGCGCCCCTCTCGAATGAACATCCCAACGACCATTCACAACCGCTGGTGGACGTCGCTGATGGCGAAGGCCGTCGCCCTGCTCATCGCGGTGATGGTGGTGATGTCGCTGACCGTCGGCGCGTATTTCTCCAGCAAGCTGGCAGCGAGCATGCGGGCGCAGATGGATCGCCGCGGCGCGTCCCTGCTTGAGACCCTAGAGCGCCACATCGACTTGCGCCGGGCGATTGGGGCGCACGACGCGGAAGCTGCTCGGCTGGTGCTAAGGCACATCGCCCGCACCAACGAGGACATCTATTATCTCGCCGCGCTCGATGCTTCGGGCGAGGTGCTGGCTTCCGCGCGCGGCCCGGACGACGAGCACGCTGGGCTGGACTATTTCGGCGAGTCGGTCGCCTCTTCGCGTGACCCGCTGGATCAGATCACCCGCCAGCTCAGGCTTCACCCGCTCAACGGCCGTGCCGCCCAGAATGACGACCGGATTCGGCGCTTCACCCAAGCGTTGCTTCCCGGCACGGTGGAGACGGCGGATCCAGCCGCTCGCGAGCTGCAGGCTGCGGCCCCTGGCTATCTGGTGATGGGGCTGCGCGCGGATCGCATCAACGGCGATGTCCGTCAGCAGAGCATCCCCGTCGTCCTCACCGGCGTCTTGCTGGTGGCGGCCTTCATGACGTTCTTCTGGTTCATCGCTCGCCGCATTAGCCGAATGGTTCGCTTCGCGGAGACGTTGGCGAGCGGCGATCTCACCCCCACCCTGCCGGATCCCGGGATGGATGAGCTGGGCCGCCTGGCGGTCGCGCTTCGGCAGCTGCAGACCACGACCTTCAGCGTGGTGGGTCAGTTGCGCGAAGCCGCGAACTCGCTCGATACCGCGTCCACGGAGGTGTTGCGGAGCGCGGAGGCGCAGATGGAGCGCGCCAACCGTCAGGCCACGTCGGTCACTGAGACGGGCGCGACCATCAGTCAGCTCCGGGAGATCTTCAAACACGCGCGCGCCAAGGCGGAAGGCGTGATCGATCTCGCCCGCGTCTCCGAGGCCAGCTCCGCGGGTGGAGATCAAGCGGTGCAGCAGAGTGTGCGCGCCATGGAAGACATGCGCGAACAGGTCGAAGCGGTGGCGAGTACGCTGGGCCGCCTGGTGGATCAGTCGCAGCAGATCGGCCGAATCATCGAAGCGGTGAATGAGATCGCCGAAGAGTCGAACGTGCTCGCGCTGAACGCGGCCATCGAGGCCAGCTCCGCCGGTGAAGCAGGCCGCGGCTTCGCGGTCGTGGCGCGGGAAGTGAGATCGCTCGCCGAACGCAGCCGCGTCTCCACCGCCCAGGTCAAAGCGATTCTCGGCGAGATTCAGAGCGCGGCGCGTGAGTCCGCGCGCGTGGTTCAAGAGGGCCGGCGTCGCGCCGAAGCGGGCGTTGCGGTCGCGCAGGCCGCGGGTCAGTCCATCCGTCAGTTGGCGCTCGCCATCTCTCAGTCGTCCAACGCGGCCCGCGAGATCGCCGCCAGCACCCAGCAGCAAGGCGGCGGCGTCGAACAGATCTGGCAAGCGGTGGAAGAGATCGACAAAGGCGCGGCCGCGGCGGCGAACGGCATCAACCAGCTGCAGCAGGCGTCTCAGGAAATCAAGCAGCACAGCGACCGGATGCAGAGCGTGGTGCACCGCTACCAGCTCCCTACGTCGTACTGACTCAAATCAGCTCGCGTCCTCCCTTTTCAGTCGACCACTGACTGTTTATTCAGCAGTGCTGAAATGCCCTCTTTGGAGACGAACATCGTCCCTTCTCCAAAGCCTTAAATCGTCGAAAGGTCGACAAAATCTGGGAGGGGAACCTTTGGGCGAGCGGTTGGAAGAGCTCTTCGGAGCGCACGTAAAGCGTCTGCGCAAGGCACGAGAGCTGACTCAGGAAGAGCTGGCTGAGCGCAGCGACCTGTCCGTGGACGCGGTTCGCCGAATTGAACGCGGGGGATTTTCTCCGTCTTTGGAAACGGTGGGCAAGCTGGCTCAGGGGCTGGAGGTCACGCTGCGAACGCTCTTCCAGAGCTTCGAACGCGAACGCAGCGACCTGGTATCGGAGGTCTCTGACTTCCTCGCTACGCGCAGCCGGGCCGAGCTCCGGCTGGCGTGGAGGGTCCTGCAAGCCATGTTCGACGACCGTTAGATCGGCGCGGCTTCCTGTGTTTCGGCGTCTCCCTACTGCGCGCCGACGACCTTCTTCGACTCTTGAAGAATATCCTGCGCGCTGGAGTGAACCTTCACCCAACCCGCAGTGTGCTCGGTTCGAGCGTAGAGGTCATTCGCGCCCACTTGCGCGATCTCGATGTAGCCCTGGGGCTTGCCACGGGACGCGTAATCCACCCGAACCGCCAGCTTTGGCTCGCCCCCGGAGGGGTTCTCCCCCTTGCCCAGAATCTCCATGGGGATGAGCCGCCAGATCTTCTCGTGCCAGTTCTTGGCGAAGTCATCCGCTTGATCCGGCGTGTCTTTGGCTGCCGCGCGGGCGTTCTGGCCCTGATCTCCGGCGCTGAAGGTGAACTCCTTGCTCTTGTCGGAAGACTTCACCGCGAACCCATCGAACTCGTTCGGCTTGAACGTGTGGAAGCGGCGGTCGATGAGACGCGCGTTGGCAGCCTCGAGATCGCCCAGGACGGGGTTGCCCAGCAGGTAGACTTTCCCGTCCGCTTCGTTCTGGAGGTACGCGGTCGCCAATCCTGACGTCGGGCTGCCGATCTTGAAGGTGTGGCGCGTGCCCGCGGCGGTGACCTCGAGCTTGCGCTGGCTGGTGGCGAGCCCCAGCTCCTGCAACTTCTCTGGCGGAAGCGTTCCCAGCGAGCGTGCCGCGCGGAGCGGAGAGAACTTCTCGAAGACCTTCTCCGAGGATTCGTTTCCACGCAGCTCCCGGTCCGGTCCCTTGGCGACGGGGGCAGCCGGCGGCGGCGTCACCACCCCACCATCAGAGACTGCGACAGGTGCTGCGGGCTTCTCGACAACCTTGATCCAGACCTCAGGCTCACCGGAGCCCTGCCGGCGATCCAGCTCCGCGAAACGGGCCGGCTCCTCGTAGCGAATCTTCTCGAGCTGCCGGCGGCTCACGTCCAGCACCACGACCTCTTGGTCCCCCGCGGGGGGCTCTCGCTGCCAGGTCCCGTAGGCCAGTCCCAAGCCAGCCAGGGTGATGGCGCCTTGAATGGCGACGCTGCGTGCCTTCACTGTGCACCTCCTTCCGCGCTGTGCCCAATCGGGGCCGCGACGCTCTGGCCCTTGCGCGCCCGCGGACGGCGGCGGCGGGTCACCCAGAAGCCGCACGCGAGCACCAGCGCCGGCGCCAAGAAGACAGTCGCGTAGAACCAGACCACCTGATCCTTCTTGGTGTGCTGCACCGGCGTGTCGGCCTCGCTGTTCACTGTGCCGGAGATCGCCTCGTCACCGGAGAGCCACTTCAGGCTGTCCAGAATGAGCGCTTCGTTGGCCCGGTTGCCGCTGATGAAGAGGTCGGCCAGAACGTCCGAGTCCGCGAAGAGCAGCGCGCGGCCTTCCTCCGCTTGGGTCTTGCCTGCCGCCTGCTTCGCGGTAACAGCGATGGCGAAGTCCCATGACTTCCGCGTCTCCGCGGGCGGGTCGAAGTTGAAGTTGCCGTTGAGATCATTGAACGTGGACGGCAGCGTCCGCACCGTCGCCTCGGTGCTGAGTCCTTCAGGCTTGGGTTGAATCAGCTCGAACGCACCCGACTCCTGCAAAAACACCGGGACGCGGCCGCTGTACTGGCTGAGCGTGTTGACCGAAGGGTGCGAGGTGAAGCTGGCGACGACGCTCGCGCTTCGATCCGAGACCTGCGAGGTCCGATTCAGGTAGGCTCGATCGTCGGCCAACACCGAGCTGACCATGCGAACGCCGAGTGGCGCGAAGAGCGCTTCGAAGTCCTTCCCCACTTGAGGATCAATCGCCGCAAGCAGCCGGCCACCGCGTCTGACGTAACGAACCAACGCCGCGGCCTCCTCCGGAAGAAACGGTTTGGTGGGCCCCAGCACCAGGACAGCGCCAGCGTCGCTCGGCACTTCCGTGGCAAGCCCTTCCGCGGCGCTGAGGTTTTTCATGTCCAGGTTCAGCGCGGAGAGCAACGTCTTCACGCCGCTGGAGCCGGAACGCGAATCCGGCCCGCCTTTCTCTTCGTTGCGCTCGCCGTGGCCGGTGGTCACGTAGACCACGCGGCGGGCGCGGGTGACTTGGAGCAAGCGCTTCTGGAAGTCCTGATCAAACGTCCGCAGCGAGTTGCGCGCCCGCTCCAGATCCGTGCCCAGGTTCAGCTGTTCGCGCTTGGCCCCGCGTGAAATCACGAGCGCCCCGTTGTTGACCACTGAGAGCTCACGCGCCTTCGCGGGATCCACGGCCTGGTCGTACTGCTGGATCTCCAGCTTAGGCGACGCGCTCTGCAGATCGCTCAGGTACTCCATCACCTGTTCGCGAACTTCGTTGGCGGGCGGAAAGAAGAGCGCGACCTGCACCGGCTCGGTGAGGCCCTGCACGACTTTGATCGTGGAAGTCCCGGCGCGGGTGGTACGGAAGTACGAGAAGTCCTTCTTCACGTCGCGGACCGTCGCCACGTAGACAGCGGTGATCCCCAGCACCGCGGCGAAAGTCAGCCCCAGGCCGGAATAGAGCGCGTCTTTCACGCGCGACGCTTCAACCTTGGGCGCGCGCACCATTCCGGCGTACGCGAGCTCCGCGAAGACAGTCGGGATCAGCGAAGCGAACGCACAGATGGGCCAGACCGCGGCGAGCACGACCGCCAGCTTGGGAGAGCTCTGCTCCAGCGGCTTCTCCAACCAGCGGTTGAGCAGATCCGACTGCAGCCCATAGAGCACCGCGCCGACCAGGCCGACCACGTAGAGCACCAAGAAGGCACGCTCCACGTCCTTGCGGTTTGCGTCCGAGGACGCCGCGGCGACGCGGGTCGCGCGCAAAGCGGTGGCGACCAGGATCAGCAACAGTCCCAGACCGGACGCAAACAGGCGCCCGTTGCCGGTGCTGATCAGCCGCTCTCCCACGTACAGAAGGAGCAAGCCGCCAATGAACGTGACTGACAACCAATAGCTCTTCGACGAAGGGGACATGGTTACCTCCACCGCCTCGCCTCGAGCACCCGCGTGGCGCCGAACAGCCCCACGTAAGTGATCGCGGCGTAATAGACGACGTCACGCAGGTGCACGATCCCCGACTGGAATGGCGGGAAGTGCTGCTGCCACAGCGAGAGCGACGAGAAGAACTCCGAGAGTGGACGCTCCGTGACGGACGCGAGCATCCAGGTCACGAGCAGCGTCACCGCCATCACGGCGGAGAGAATGACCGCGAGCAGCTGGTTCTTGGCCAGCGCTGACCCCAGCGTGCCAATGCCGAGCGACGCGCTCCCCAGCAACAGCAGTCCCAGATAGCCGGCGAAGATCTGACCGTAGGAGATCTTGCCGTTGATCATGATGAGCAGCGGCATGAACACCGTGCAGAGCAGATAGATCGCCAGGAACGCGATCGCAGAGAGGTACTTGCCCAGGATGATCTCGCTGTCCTTGATGGGCGACGAATAGAGCAACGGCAACGTCCCCGCCTGGCGCTCTTCCGCCAGCAGCCGCATCGAGATGAAGATCGCCACCACGATCGTGAAGCCACTGGTGAAATAGAAGAAGTCCGCCACCACCTTCGCCGACTGCTTGTTCAGCGTGCCCATCGCGAAGACGTTGAACGCGAGGGCGTTCAGAAACAGCAGGGACGCGAAAATGACGTACCCGGTCATGGTGTGCAGATAGGCCGAGAGCTCACGGCGCGCGACCAACAGTACGGATCTCATTTATGCCGCCTCCTTCCCGTGCGTCAGCCGCAGGAAGATCGACTCCAGTTTTTCCGCGCCGCGGTCCATCCGCAGCAAATCCACGTTGGCGGAGACAAGCGCCTTGGCGATGCGGGGCCGCGCATCCAGCGGCGCATCCACGCGAAGCCGGGCGGTGCCGTTCGCCTCAAACAGGACGGAGACCCCCATCACGCCTGGCACCGGCTTGAGCGCCTCCTGCGCCTTCGCGGGAGAGCCCAAGACCTCTACTTCGACGAAACCACCGCTGCGACCGGCGAGCTCCGCCTCGGTGCCCTGTGCGACGATCTCGCCGCCTTGAATCACCAGCAGGCGGTCACAGATCTGACTGATCTCGGAGAGGATGTGGCTGGAGACCAGCACCGTGTGCTGTCCCTTGAGGCGCTTTATCAGCTCACGCATCTCGACAATTTGAACCGGGTCGAGACCGCCCGTCGGCTCGTCGAGAATGAGCAGCGAAGGCTTGTGCACCATCGCCTGCGCTACGCCGACGCGCTGACGGTAGCCGTGCGAGAGCCGGCCGATGGTCTCTTCGTCCATCTCGCGCAGCGCGGTGACGTCTTCCGCTTCATTGACGTACTTGCGCGTGTCCGCCGCGGAGACCCCACGCAGCTGGGCGACGAAGGACAGGTACGCGCCCACCGTCATCTCGTCGTAGAGCGGCGGCGTGTCAGGGAGGAAACCGATCTTCTTGCGAATCTCGTGGGGATCCTGCACCACGTCGTAGCCGTCGATGGTCACGCGGCCGGAGGTAGGGAGCAAGATGCAGCCAAGCACCTTGAGCGTGGTGCTCTTGCCTGCGCCGTTGAGGCCGAGAAAACCGATGACCTCACCGCGCTGAATGTTGAAGGTGAGATCGCGAACCGCCGCGTGCTCGCCGTAGTACTTGGTCAGTCCTTCGACCTGGATCATGAACGTCCTCCCAAAGGGCGCCCTCTTTTAGAAGTCTCTCTCCCGCTGTCAAGGACCGAAAAATTCCCGACCACGCCACGCGTGACACTTCAGGCCATCCCCGTTGGCCCTTCCCGACACAAGCGTCTAGGGTTCCGCGCTTTCGGATGAGTAGCCAAAACCCCGCCGACATTCAGCGCGCCATCGAAATCCTGCGCCTAGGCGGCCTGGTCGCGCTCCCCACCGAGACGGTCTACGGCCTCGCAGCGGACGCGGACAACGAGCTGGCGGTGCGTCGAATCTTCGCGGTGAAGGGACGCCCCGCCACCCATCCGCTCATCGTGCATGTCCCTTCGACGGACGTGCTTTCAGACTGGGCGCTTGACATTCCTCCCGACGCGCACGCGCTGGCCAAGGTCTTTTGGCCCGGGCCGCTCACGCTGGTGCTGCGGCGGGCTCCCCGGGTGTTGGACGCGGTCACCGGCGGTCAAGACACTGTGGCGCTGCGTGTGCCGTCCCACCCGTCGGCTCTAGCGGTGTTGCGCGAATTTCAGGGTGGTCTCGCCGCACCCTCCGCCAACCGCTTTGGCGCGGTGAGCCCGACGACTGCCGCGCACGTGCGAGCGGACCTGGGCGTCGAGGTCGATCTCATCCTCGACGGTGGACCGAGCACGGTGGGCGTTGAATCCACCATCGTGGATCTCAGCCACGGCGCGCCTGTGTTGCTGCGACCCGGAGGCGTCGGGAAAGAAGAGCTTGAGCGCGTGCTGGGAAGAACGCTGCCGCTGCGCACGTCCAGCGAGGTACGTGCTCCGGGGCTCCTTCCCTCGCACTACGCGCCTCGCGCGGGAGTGCTGCTCACGGAGGACCCCGCCGCGGCGCTCGAGGGACGGACCGGAAGGATCGCGGTGCTCGCGCCGGAGAACGTGAGCGTTCCTTCGGGGGTCACCACGGTGCGCGTGCCCGCGGATGCAGCGGGATTCGCGCGTGAGCTCTACGCGAAGTTGCGCGAGTTGGATCTCGCGGGAGTGGAGTTGATCATCGCCGTTCCCCCGCCCGAGTCCGGGCTGGGGCTTGCGGTGAGAGATCGCCTCAAGCGCGCCTCCACGCCGCGCCCCGCTTCGACGACGTGAGCACGCCAAGCAGGCGCGACCTCCTCGGGGAAGCGGCGGGGCTTACAAGGGTCGGCTGGTTCCTCATTTTCTGAGACCGCCGCCGACCGTCGTCCAGCGACATCCGCCTTTCTGCCAAGTTTCTTGACGCACCCAGGTGTCAGCAGCGTCCGAGAATGGAGCTTTAGGTTCAATCCTCAGGCCCGTTCGCCATGGCACCCGCTGGAATCGGCTCAAGACCCGGAGCAGTCAATCGTCCAAGTTTCGTGCAACGCGTCGGAGGAGCGAAGTCTCCGGGCGTAGCGCCCCCGCGCAGGGCCCGCACGCCTCGCGCGAAGAGTACGGAACGCGTTGGGGGATGGACGGTGGAGACCTCGATTGGACAGGGCGGCTACAACCGAGTCGACCTGGGTGTCGCGCCGGGTCCTGGGGGAGCCGAGTACGCCGCCATCAAGAGAGCACTTCCGACCTCAAACCGCGGACACCTCCTGGTTCGCGAAGCGGAGCTGACCCGTCTGCTTGCCTACCATCCCAACGTCGTCAACGTGTTGGGCTCGGGTCGACAGCCGAATGGCAAGCCCTACGTCGCTTACGAGCTGCTGGGCAAAGACCTGGACACCGTGTTGCAGCAAGGGGCGCTGCCGCCCGAAGAGTTGTTGGGATTGGTGGATGACGTCGGCGGCGCTTTGGAAGCAGGCACCCGGCTGGGCTTGGTTCACCACGACGTTGTGAAGCCGAGCAACGTCGCTCAAGCGCAGGAGCCGGCCACGGGCGAACACCGTTTGCCGTGGAAGGTCTTCGACTACGAGAATGTTCAGCGAGGCAAGGACGCCGTTCACCGGGGGCCGGACGGCTCTGGCGCTTTGATTGGAACCAAGGGCTACATGGCGCCGGAATACTGGGACCGCGGCACCGTCGGAACGCCCTCGGACGCGTTTGCATTCAGTGCAACGATTTACGAAGCCGCGACCGAGCAGCCTGCCTTTCCGGGCATGGACGGAGCTGAGCGCGAACGCAACACGCGAACCAAACAACCCATGCGGCCGTCCGAGGTGAATCCAGATCTGCCGCGCGCGTTCGATGCGGTCATGGCGGTGGGACTCGCCAAGGATCCCAAGGAGCGACTCACCGTTCCCGAGCTCCGCGAGGAAGTTTGGAAGGCGCTCGAGGGGACCCGCTCCCCCGAGCTCAAAACCCGTGCCGCGCGGATCCTCGACCGACAAGCCTGGTCAACCGAAGGCGAGCTTTTTCCGGACGATGACTTTGGGCGCGCGAAGTCATTGCAAAGCGTCGACACCGCCGATGGGTGGTGGAATCGACGCTAGGACCTGGACACGGAGAAGATGACCGGTTCGCCCCCCTCCACCTCGAGAGGGATTCAAAATCGATCCAAACCACTGCGGCGGGGTACAAAAATGAGTTGCCTCTCAGCAAC
>JBQTKE010000610.1:0-4733 GCA_052386435.1 Myxococcaceae bacterium | reverse complement strand
AACAGAGATCTGCACCCAATTGAATTTACGCTTCAACGATCTCCGCGCCGAGCCAGCCGCAGGTTCGCGCCTGAGCCTCACGCAACGGATTCCTTTTGGAGGCAGCACGGTGAACGCGTTACGCGTGGACGCCTCCTTCGCCACGCAGTACGTGCCGGGCGGTTGGTTTCACGAGGGAGGGGCGCGGGTCCGACTCGAGCTCGCCGCCGGACGTGAGCAGAGCTTCGGAGTTCGCACCGGACCGCGCCTTGGAGCGCGCTGGACTCTCGACTCACGTACCGGAGAGACGCGCACCAGCGCGACGGCGGAGTGGGCGGTCGAGCTGCTCTAGTAAGCTCAGTAGTGTGGCGGCCGTTCCTTCTGATTCGCGTCGACCAGCCCCGGCTCATCCAACTTCTTTTTGAGCATGTCGACTTCGGCGCGCACGCGATCCAGCGCCTGCGACTGCGCGTAGACCACGTCAGAGAGCGACTGCAGCAACTGCTGCTGCTCCATGAAGCGCAGCTCCAATTCAACGATTCGCGCTTCGCTCATGAACGCTGCCGCTCGAGCACCAGGCCGGACCAGGTCAACCCAGAGCCGACCACCACCAGTCCGATCGCGTGGCCCAGCCGCTCCGTGTTGTCCCAGTACTCCGAGAGCACGGAGGGTGCGCCCGCCGCGCCGGTGTTGCCGCGGTGGTCCACGTTGTAGAGGTGCCGTTGATCCGGGACCTCCGCGCGCTTCTGCACCGACTCGAGCATTCGCAGATTCGCCTGATGACCGATGTAGGTAAGCGCCGCGGGAGCTCGACCGGGACCGCCCGCGAGGTAGCGATCGCGCAGAGTCCGGAACAGCTCCACCGACCGTTTGATCGCGAAGGTCTGCACCGCCGCGCCCTGCTGCGTGAAGTGACCGGCTTTGGGAACTCTCACCTTGTCCGCGCCGGACGGATCACCCTCGAGCGCAGCATGCGTGACCTTCCAGGGACCGGGGATTCGCGGAGAGAAGATGGCCGCGGAGGTGCCGTCGCCCCAGAGCACGCAGCTGGTGCGATCCGAGTAGTCGACCACGCGGGTAGAGTTCTCCGGATTCACCACCAGCACGTAATCCGGCAACCGCTCCGGCTTCATGCCTTCTAAAAAATACGTCTGAGCAGCAAAGCTGGAACAGGCGCTGCTGATGTCCAAACCCGGCGCGTCCAGGTTCAGCGCTTGCGCCACACGGCAGGCCTCCGCGGGAATGGACTCATCCGGCGAACAGCCTCCGGAGATCACCATGCCAATGTCAGAGACCTTCAGCCCCGCGCGATCCAGCGCCATCTGAGCAGCGCGCTTGCCGGTCTCCGCGTTCGAATAGAGGGCCGCTTCCTGCGCGGCGCGGACGTCCTTGTTTCGAGTCTGGCGGATGTAGTCGAGCGGCAGCACCGTGTGCCGCGTCCGAATGCCCACGCGATCCAAAATCCACGCGTCGTCCGTCTCGACCAATTCCTGGAGGAAGGAATTGGTGATCAGGTTCTCAGGGTGGAAGTGGCCGACAGCGTGCAAATACATGCCGTGTTTCCTAAGCGGTTCGCGCCCCTCCGCGATCGCTGAAATGAGCATCAAAAAAGCGCGCGATGACCAACCGGTGACTGAGCTTTCATTGACACGAGAAGCACCCCCATGCCAGACGCGCCCGGCTCGTATCACAAGTTTTCTGAGGATTGTTTCAGAAGCAGTGCGTCAAAGACGGAGCTGTGTTGGAACCGCATGCCATGGAAGCCAAGAACCCGGATTACGCCAACAAGGTGCGGCAGCTTTTCGAGCGAGCCAACTTCGTCAACGACGTGGGGATTCGTCTGGAACGGATCCAACCAGGAGAGGTGGAGACGATCCTGGCGCTGCTGCCGCGCCACGCGCAGCAAGACGGTGTGGTTCACGCGGGTGTGCTGGCGACCTTGGCAGACCACACGGCCGGCGGAGCGGCGATGACCTTGCTCGCGCCCAACGAGACCATCCTCAGCATTGAGTTCAAGCTGAACCTCCTTCGTCCCGCGAAGGGCGAGCGCTTGCGTTGCATCGCCATGCCTCTGCGCCACGGCCGCACGGTGAGCGTCGTTGAAGCCGAGGTCTTCGCGGTGAACGGCACTGAGCAGAAGTTGGTGTCGAAGGCGACAGTGACGCTCGCGGTGGTCTCCGCGGATCAGCTGGCGGAAGGAAAAGGGCGATGAGGGCGCGCACGCTCGTGTTCTGTCTGATGTCGTTCTCCGCGCTGGGAGCGAAGGGAAGTGGACGCCTCAGCAGCTCGCGGCTTTCCTGGCCATTCGCTTAGTCCATGAAGTTGACGTCATGTACACGCGCTCATAGATTGTGTACATGCCGATAAAGCACAAGCACCTAAAGCTCGAGCAAAGCAAGATTGAGCGGGCGCGCCGATTCCTCGGCGTCAAGACCGAGCAAGAGGCCATTGAGCGGGCTTTGGATTTGGTGTTGGCAGATGAAGCCATTGTTCGAGCGCATCAGAAGGTGAGGCGCATGGGCGGTGTTTCTGATCCTTTCGCACGCCCATGAAGAAGGTCGTTCTCGACACCAACATCTTTGTAGGGTGGTTGCGCGAAGGCTCGCACGAAGAGCTGATGGTCGGTCGGGAGCTCACGCGTTACCTGAGCGTCGTGGTTCAGATGGAGCTTCGAGCAGGCGTCACGTCAGTCCGGGCAAGCCATGCATTGGACGGGTTGTTTGGGACCTACCATCGAGTAGGGCGCGTTGCCGTCCCCTCGCATCAGGTATTCGACCAAGTCGGTCGTGCCCTGAAGCTGCTTCGCAAAAACGGCCGGGAGATTCGCCGCGCATCCCTGGTGAATGACGTTCTCATCGCCGCGACCGCGCGATCGATAGGGGCCACTGTCCTCACCGCGGATGCTACTGATTTCGAAGCCATTGGTGAGGTGTTGCCGTTTGACCTGGAAATCGTCTCGCACTGAGCAGGGCGCAGCCTTAACCGGTCAAGCCTGGCCAATCTGTTCGCCGCCACCGCCCTGCGCGTTGCGTCCCAGGTTGTGGTCCTTGAGCAAGCGGCGGAAGTTGGATCGATCCATCCCCGCGGCCATCGCGGCCTGAGTCACGTTGTTTCCGCAACGCTCCAGCAACGTCGTCAAATACCGCCGCTCAAACGCGCCGACCGTGAGCGCCTTGGCCTGAGCAAAAGGCAGATGCGCCAAGCTCGCGAGATCCGCCTCCGCGCCGCTCGGCTTACTCGCCTTCTGCGCGTCCGGGGGAAGCGCGTCAATGTCGATAACCGGGGTCCGCGAGAGCACGACCGCGCGCTCGATCGCGTTCTCCAATTCCCGCACATTGCCCGGCCAGCGATACGACGTGAGCCGTTCCATCGCGGCAGGCGTGATCCCTTGCATCGCCTTCCCCATCTTCTGCGAGTGCATCGTGAGGAAGTGCTGCGCCAGCAGGGGCACATCCTCGGGACGGTCGCGCAGCGCCGGCAACTTCATGGCAATCACATTGAGTCGATAAAACAGATCTTCGCGGAACCGCCCCTCCTGCTTCGCCAACTGCAGATCCACGTGCGTCGCGGCGATCACGCGAACATCCACCGGGATGCTCTCGTTCGCGCCCACGCGCTTTATCTCGTTCTCCTGCAGCACCCGCAGCAGCCGGACCTGCGTCGACATCGGGATATCGCCAATCTCGTCAAGAAAGAGCGTCCCCCCGTCCGCCGCTTCAAAGAGCCCCTTCTTGTTCCCAATAGCTCCCGTGAAAGAACCTTTCACGTGACCAAAGAGCTCGCTCTCCAGGAGCGTCTCCGTGAGCGCGGAACAGTTGACCGCGACGAACGCCTTGTCGCGACGGTTGCTGCGGAAGTGAATGGCGCGCGCCACCAGCTCCTTGCCGGTGCCGCTCTCCCCCTCGATGAGTACCGTCGCCGTCGTCGGACTCACCGTCTGAACGAGCTCGAAGACCGCTTTCATTTGAGTGGATTGGCCGCTGAGCCCCTCGAACTCCGCCTTATTCGCGAGCGCCTCCTCCAGCACGTTGG
Source organism: Myxococcaceae bacterium (assembly GCA_052386435.1). Classification (GTDB taxonomy): domain Bacteria; phylum Myxococcota; class Myxococcia; order Myxococcales; family Myxococcaceae; genus JBQTKE01. The sequence continues at coordinate 722 of JBQTKE010000610.1, read as the reverse complement.
CTCTCCTCTTGAGCGCTCGGCGCTCCGCAGCCTTCGTCACCGCGAGCAGAAGGTCGTCAATCCGCTCGAAGGGTTTGGTCAGGTAGTCGTACGCACCTGCCTTCACCGCTTCCACCGCCGTCTCCACCGTGGCGTAGCCGGTCATCATGATGACCTCCACGTCCGGCTGGGCCTGCTTGAAGGCTTTCAACACCTCAATGCCAGACAGGTTCGGCATCTTGATGTCTGTGACAACAACGTCGAGCGCGGGGTCCTTGGTCGCGATCAGCGCTTCGATCGCGTCGGCCACCGGCACCACTTGATGACCTTCACGTCGCAGCGCTTCGGAAACCGCTCGAAGGACGATGTTGTCGTCGTCGACAACCAGAACCTTCACCGGGGTTGGCATGATTCGGATGCTCGCATTGGCGAAAGAGGCAGGACAAGTCCGACCAACGGGACTTCCCTTTGTCTGACAGAGCACGGTTGTGAGTACCGAAACGGAGCACAGTGCGGCACCTGCCGCCCGTTGCCGCCGTGGGCCGGTCTGGGCTTTCTGTCGGGAATAGAAGCACAGCCGTCAACGCGCGATCGCGGCCTCATTCACCTCGTCCTCTAACCCTGAAAGAAGCGTGAGGGAGGGATCAAACACCCGAAAAGCTCCGATAACCCGACGAGAACGTCCAAGAACCCGTTGGGAGCACGGAGGCTTTTCAGGTGAATCGAAAGGTACGTCGCAGGCT